>JAAOYE010000053.1 GCA_018221175.1 Candidatus Woesearchaeota archaeon | reverse complement strand
GCTTCAGCTATCTTTTTGAAAACTCTGTGCCTGTTTTTTGCATCTTCCTCTGCAAGTTTATAAAGCTTTTGGGCTTTGTCAGGAAACTTGATATTTAAAGATTTATAGCGGATTTCTCTTTGAAGATACTCTTCAAAAGGAATCGACGGATCTCTAGTGTCCCATAAGAACGGTTCTTTTAGTCTTGGATCAAATCTAAAAAGCGGCCAGTAGCCGCTGTCAGTTGCTCTTTTTCCTTCAAGCGTTGACTCATGCATGTTAATGCCATGCGCGATGCAAGGGGAGTAAGCAATAATTATTGAAGGCCCATCATAGCTTTCAGCCTCCATAAAAGCCTTTACAACCTGTGCTTTGTTTGAGCCAAGGTTTATGTTTGCAACATATACATTTCCATAGCTCATACACATTAGGCCCAGGTTCTTTTTTGGCTGCTCTTTGCCAGCATATGCAAACTTTGCAACTGCACCTCTAGGGGTTGCTTTTGACGCCTGTCCTCCTGTGTTGGAATAAACTTCCGTATCCAAAACCAGCATGTTCACGTCTCTCCCTTTTGCAAGCACATGGTCAAGGCCCCCAAAACCAATGTCATATGCCCAACCGTCACCGCCAATAACCCACACACTTTTATCAACAAAGTAATCTTTTAACTCATGAATTTTTTGGAGGATAGGCTTTGATTTGCCATATGCCTTTGAAAGCGCTTCTGGGAGGCACTTTAAGACTTTTTTAGCAGCATTTTTTGCAGCGTCATCAGTCTTATCCCATAACCCTAGAATTTCATTAAGCGCAGATTTGAGAGTGTCGGTTGTTCCTGATTTTAACAGGTTTTCAATGTTTGTCTTTAGCTGGCGCCTGTTTGAGTCAATTGCAAGCCTAAACCCAAATCCATACTCAGCATTGTCTTCAAACAAGCTGTTTGCCCACGCAGGACCTTTGCCTTCCTTGTTTTTGCTGTAAGGAATAGTTGGGAACGTTCCTCCAAAAATAGATGAGCAGCCAGTTGCGTTTGCAATAATCATCCTGTCGCCAAAAAGCTGCGTTGCAATCTTAATGTAGGGAGTCTCTCCGCATCCTGCGCATGCCCCTGAGAACTCAAACAATGGCTCTTTTAACTGGCTCCACTTAATCGTGCCAGGCAAAGCGCCGTCAGTAACGTCGTCAGGAAGGGTGTCAAAGAACTCCTGATTTTGATTTTCACCCGCTTTTCTAACTTTACCTATCGGAGTCATTACCAACGATTTTGGATTTGTCGGGCATTCAACCACACAGTTTTCGCATCCAGTGCAATCCTCTGGATAAACCTGAACTCTAAACTTAAGATTTTTCTCGTTTTTTAGATTTGAGTTGAGAGTCTTAAATGATCTTGGGGCTTTTTTTAGGCTCTTTTGGTCGATTTGCTTGATTCTAATAGCAGCGTGAGGGCATACAAACGCGCAAAAACCGCATTGAATGCAGTGTTTTGAGATCCATGTTGGAACAGTGTCTGCGATCCCTCTTTTTTCAAGCTTCATCGTCCCAGTAGGGACTGCGCCGTCAATTGGCATTTTGGAGACAGGGATGTCGTCGCCTTTTAGCATCATAACAGGCAAAACAACTTCTTTTGCAAAAGCATCGGCGTTTTTTGGGATAAGCTGGAGTTCTGGTGCTGATTTCATGTTGACTTTTGTGACTTTTACTTTTTTTAGTGCGGCAGCAGATTTGTCTATTGCCTTCCAGTTCATCTTGACAATGTCCATTCCTTTATGCTTGAAAACTTTTAAAGCAGCATCCTTCATAAGCTGTATTGCTTCTTTTTCTGGCAGTATACCAGATATCTTAAAAAATGCCGCCTGCATAACAGTGTTGATTCTGTTTCCAAGCCCGACTTCTTTTGCTATTTTTGTTGCGTCAATAGTGTAGAACTTGATTTTTTTCTTGATGATTGTTTTTTGCATGTCTTTTGTCAGGTTCTTAAACGCCTGCGGAGGGCTCCACGGGCTGTTTAAAAGAAATGTTCCTTCTTCTTTTATTCCTTTTAAAATATCATAGCGCCCAATATATGGGTGTTTGTGAAGCGCGATGAAGTCGCTTGTTTTTAGAAGGTATTGTGACTGGATTTTTTGTTTTCCAAACCTTAGGTGAGATACTGTTATTCCTCCTGCCTTTTTTGAGTCATAAGAAAAGTAGCCCTGAACCGTCTTATCTGTGTTTTCACCAATGATTTTTATTGAGTTTTTGTTTGCACTAACAGTCCCATCAGAACCATACCCCCAGAATTTGCATCTGATGACATCTTCTGGTTCGGCATCGATTTCTTCTCTGATTTTTACAGATTTATTTGTTACGTCGTCTTCAATGCCAACAGTAAATCCGTGAAACGCTTCATTGTCAAGGTGGTCATAAACTGCTTTTACCATTGTTGGTGTGAATTCTTTTGATGAAAGTCCGTATCTGCCCCCAATAATAGTCAGGTCGCTTCTTCCTTTAAGCGCAGCAACAATATCAAGGTATAAAGGCTCACCTGCGGCGCCAGGCTCTTTTGTCCTGTCAAGCACGGCGATTTTTTTAACAGTCTTTGGCAATACTTCGACAAAGTCTTTTATTGAGAATGGACGGTAGAGTCTTACTTTTATTGCGCCAACTTTTTCTCCTTTGGAAGTTAGGTAATTAACAGTTTCTTCAATTGTCTCATTTGACGACGTCATTGATATGATTATTTTTTCTGCGTTTGGGTCGCCAACATAGTCAAATAAGTTATAGTATCTGCCTGTTTTTTCTCCTAGCAGTTTCATGTATTTTTTTACTGTATCAGGCGTTATGTCATAGTATTTGTTTACTGTTTCTCTTCCCTGAAAATATACATCCGGATTTTGCGCGCCAACTTTTGCCACAGGCCTTTCTGGCGACAGTGCATTATTTCGAAATGCTTCAACGTGTTTTTGGTTAAGCATAGCCTCCATTGTTTCTGGTGAAATGACTTCAATTTTTTGTATTTCGTGGCTTGTTCTAAAGCCGTCAAAAAAGTTTAGAAATGGCACTCTTGTTTCAAGGGTTGCGAGATGTGAGACTACTGCAAGGTCCTGCACTTCCTGCACGCTCGATGCCGACATCAGTGCAAACCCTGTATTTCTTGTAGCCATGACATCGCTATGGTCTGCAAATATAGATAGGGATTGGCATGCCAGGCTTCTTGCAGACACGTGAAACACTGTTGGAAGCATCTCTCCAGCAATCTTGTGCATGTTTGGTATCATTAATAAAAGTCCCTGGGAGGCTGTGAATGTGGTTGTAAGTGCACCTGCACAGAGCGCTCCGTGTATTGCGCCTGACGCTCCGCCTTCTGACTGCATTTCTATAACTTCCACTGGCTGTCCAAAAAGGTTAAGTTTTCCCTTTGCTGACCATTCGTCTGCAAGTTCACCCATTGGTGACGATGGGGTGATTGGGTAAATTGCTGCAACATCTGAGAATTGGTATGCCACACTTGATGCTGCGGTGTTGCCATCCATAGTGGCAAAGGTTTTTTGCTGCTTTTCTGACATTCTACTAAATTCACCTCGAGAGATTTAAATAGTTTTTGTTAGATTGCTTATAAACTTTTATTGTTATCGTGAAGTGGTAAGTAAACACCAATGTTTAAAGTGTGATTATCTTAGTTCTTAAACTCAAAATTTAAATATCATTTATTCTTATTGACATATCATGGACGCATTTGCATTTGCTATGAAGATGGAAACTGAAGGTATACTCATGTATGAGAAAATCCTTTCTAAAACTACAAACCCAGGTCTTAGAAGCATTTTACAGATGCTAATCGGGCAGGAAAAACAGCATTACCATCTCTTTGAATACATGAAGGATTCTGCAGACGCGGACATGAAAAAAGTCAGTTTTAAAGGAATAAAGACGATGTTTGAAAAGATGAGAGAAAAAGGAGAAAAGTTGCCAGATGACCAGGTTAAAATGTATAAAAGAATTCAAAAAGTTGAAGAAGACAGTGAAAAAACTTACAAAGAAATCGCAGAAAAAGTCGATGATGAAGGTGTTAAGCAGCAAATCCTTACAATTGCTGATGAAGAGCACAGGCACGCAGAAATAATGCATAACATTATTGAAATGATAACTCGGCCTGACTTTTGGATTGAAGACGCCGAGTTTGTGCACTTAGAAGAATATTGATTTAAACAAACATTATATAAATTATCTATAATAATTTTTTTATAATATGTCAAATAACCGCAATGCAAAACTAGTTTCTGGCGATGTGAAGTCAATTCTTGTAAAACTCACAACCCCTATGATATTTGGCATGGTTGGCATGGTTGCATTCAACCTTATAGACACATTCTTTGTTGGAAGGCTTGGAACACTTGAGCTTGCAGCACTCACATTCACATTTCCTGTAATCATGGTAATTACAAGCCTTGCCCTTGGAATTGGGATAGGGACATCAGCAGTTGTCTCTCAGGCTATCGGGAGGGGTGATGAGAAGAAGATTAAAAGATTAACAACAGACAGTTTATTATTGTCTTTAATAATAGTCTTGTTTTTTGTGATTGGCGGGCTTCTTACTATAAAACCTTTGTTTTCTCTTCTTGGCGCGCCGCCGCCGGTAATCGACCTTATCAGCGACTACATGGTTTATTGGTATCTTGGTGTTATTTTTGTTATTGTGCCGATGGTTGGGAACTTTTCAATTAGGGCCACTGGAGACACAAAAACTCCAAGCATGATAATGCTTGTTGCAGTAATCACAAACATTATCCTTGACCCAATTTTTATCTTTGGCTTTGGTCCAATCCCAAAAATGGAGCTAAAAGGTGCTGCAATCGCAACAATCATATCCCGTTTTTTGATATTTGCAGTGGCATTTTATGTGCTTTACTTTAGAGAGAAAATGATTTCGTTTAGCAGATGCAAGCTTAAAGAAATATGGAGTTCATGGAAGCAGATAATGTATATAGGTGTGCCTGTTGCAACAACTAGGATGATGCTTCCAGTTGCCATAGGTGTTATTGTTAACATGCTGTCAACGTACGGTCCAGAAGCAGTAGCTGCGTTTGGGATAGGCACAAGAATAGAATGGTTTGCGCTGGTAGTAGTCTTTGCTCTTTCATCAGTATTGGGGCCGTTTATAGGTCAAAACTGGGCTGCAAAAAAATATGACAGGGTCAAAGAGGGGATTAATTTATCTATGAAGTTTTCAATGATGTGGGGTGCATTTTTATTTGTATTATTATTTTTTACAGGAAGATTTATTGGCGCGATATTTAACGATAATTTGTTAGTTGTAGATATAACAACGTGGTACATGTTGATAATACCTTTTAGCTTTGGGTTTCAGGGAATATTCTATCTTGTAACAACAGTTCTTAATGTTTTGCAAAAGCCAATGCAGGCAGCTGCTTTAATTGTTTTTCAGCTTTTTGGTCTCTATATTCCTTTATCATATCTTGGCTCGTTTCTTTACGGTGGTATTGGCATTTTTGCAGGAATGTCAATTGCAATGATAATTTCAGGAATAGCTTCTAGGCTTGCTTTAACCAAGATTATCCCTAAATCTCAATAAAATTTATATATAATAATTAAAAAATTAGTATAAAAGGGGTGATTATATAGTAAAAGGTGAAAAAATGAGGCTAAATAAAATAATTGGTACAACAACAAATGTTTATAATGGGATAAAGGAAGATCCAAAAGCATTATTTAATGGGTTTTGTTTATTTGTTCGAACACCATTATCATATATTCGAAATAAAAAAAATAATGACAAAAATAACTCTAAAGTTTCAGATCCAATGACTGAGTTAGGTGAATATGAAAAAAGTTATATTGTAGTTGGAGTATCAACTGGAAAAGAAATTATTGATCCAGAAGGTATAGATTACTCGCTTATTCAACAATAATCAAATCATTTTTTTTAATTTTACCATTAGATAATACTTTGGCAAAGACACCTCTTTGAGGCATTATGCATGAGCCGACATTCTTTGCAATGTAGCATGGCGCGTGGCATTCTTTGCCAATCTTTGTTATTTGCAAAACAACGCCGCCTATTTGCAGCCTGTCACAGACATTTAGTTTGTGAAGCTCAATTCCTTTTGTTGTAATGTTTTCGCCAAAAATTCCGTTTTTTAAACAGACATCTGTCATTGGAGCAAAAAGCTCGTGCGATTCTTTTGCAAGAAGCGAAACCTGTTTTTCTCCAGGTCCAGCATGGGCGTCTCCAACTATCCCTTGGTTGACTTTAAATTCTGCAGACTCAACAGATGTTTTCGGAGTTCCTTTTTGTTTGCTTACATTAATAGAAACAATTTTCAAAACAGTATCACCCTTACTTTCTCATCTTTATTCAATACTTCTGTGTTCTCATCAATTTCTAAAAACCCATCAGCATCAGCTAGAGTTGTGATAGAGCTTGATCCTTTCATAACAGGCCGGGCATACTCTTCACTAATATTTACAGCTAAAAATTCATAGCGTCCAATAGTTGATGCAATCTTTCTGGAAAGTTTTTTTTCAACAAAAACCGATTCTTCATTTGCTCCAATCATCTTATTTATCAGCGGCTTTACAAGAATATAAAAGTTTGAAAGAGCAGACGATGGATAACCAGGCAAACCCAATACTAATCTTTCATCGACTTTTCCAATAAGTGTTGGTTTCCCAGGCTTTACTGCAATCCCATGAACAACAACTTC
>JAAOYE010000052.1 GCA_018221175.1 Candidatus Woesearchaeota archaeon | reverse complement strand
TCCTTCATTAATAAAATGGGCATTCAAGTTTTCAAGATTTGATAAGCAAACCAATTGTGAAATATTTGCATGATCCCGTATATTCCCTTTTTCATCTTTATTTTTGTTTCTCCATTCTTTTGCAGTTTTTCCAAACAAAGCCATGTTTAAAACATCTGCTTCATTTGCATAAATAATATTCATTTGGTTTTTTGTTAATTCTTTTGGTATTAATTTTTCTTTAATTGCATCAGTATGGATTATGTAATTTATTTTAGCTAAGTTTCTTTTTATATCCCAGCCTAATTGTTTTTGCTCTTGCTCTTTTAATCTTTGAAACTCTTTTATTAGATATATCTTGAATTCTGCACTAATCCACATCCCAAACTCAAAAGCCAAGTCTTTATGGGCGTAAGTACCGCCATAACGTCCAGCACTGGCTTTTAAACCAATCGCGCTAGTTTTAGAGACCCATTCTTTAACACTAATTTTATAATTATTAAGCCCAGCTTTACTTCTAATTATGGCGAATTCGCCATAATTAAACTTAGGATTATAGATTTTCTCCCAAATTCCTAAAAATTCAACAGTATTTCGATTTCTAAGCCAATCTGAAATAAAAAAGTCGCCATCTTTAGCTTTTAGCATATCAGTTAAAGAGATATAATCTTCGTTTTCAACAGTAAGAATAGTTATTCTTGTTCCTTTCACATTTATTTTTATCATTTCATATCTCTTACATTATATCATTTATAAACACTTTCACAGCAAATGTCCAGTGGACATTTCTTTTAGAAACATAAACATTTTTCTTTTTTTTTAATAAAAAATTATTCTTTCCAGAAACAGTGCTGCTTGGTTGATGTAAATCATGACTTTTTCCCAGAAGCTTTTTGTCTGCAGATACACTGTGAATGTTTCCTCAGACACATACTTATTTCCATCTGCATCTTCATAATTAAGCAAAACTTCCATCTCGTTTCTTCCAAGTTTAAGGTATCTTCCTTCGAGGTTTATTGCAAATGGCAGCGAGCCGTCCATGTTCTCAATCTGCCAGGATTCAATGTTTTTGTTCTGATGCAAAGTTAAAACAACATTTTTTGGAGGCGAATAAGACGATTTGAAAATTGTGAAGTTAACAGCAAACTCGTCGTTGTAATTCACAAACTTGGGAAAATTCATATTTTCAATTTTAAGCTTTGGAGTGTCTAATACCATTATTGAAGTGTAGTAGGCTTTTGAAATCTCATCATTTTTTGCTGTTATCACAACGATGTTGCCGCTTTCTTTATCAAAACTTTTTTCAAAAAACAATTCCTTTTCTTCGCCAGGATTAAGCGATGTCAATTTGCAGTCGTTTTCAAGGCAAACATTCAAGCCAGAAAGCACCATTCTTTGATTGTTTGCCAGTTTGCATGTAAAAATCATTTTTTCATTAAGTTTGACTTCGTTTTTTTCTGTAATGCAAAAAAATGAGAGGGCATCTGTTCCTTTTCCAATGTCATTTTCTTCAATTATTTCATCAAGCATGTCCAGGTTTAGCTGCGTCCACCCGGACTCAGAGGAAAAATCAGCTTTAATCGTCTGATTTCTCTGTGTTGTGAGAATCGCCGGGAATGTGTAAACATAATTATTGTTGAGCTCTTTTGGTATCTGAACCCTCCAAAAAACGCTTTTTTTCTCCCATGGTTTTAGTATTAGGGGTTTTTCATAATCATCCAGTAATTCCAATTCTTCAGG
>JAAOYE010000051.1 GCA_018221175.1 Candidatus Woesearchaeota archaeon | reverse complement strand
CCACCTCTGTTTGTAACGATTGCTGATGCTATTTTCATGATAGGCTCCCAGTCTGGGTCTGTCATGTCAGTAACCAAGACTTCTCCTTTATTGAAATTGTGGATGTCTGCAACATCTTTTATCACATTGGCGTTGCCTTGTCCAATAAGCTCTCCGACGCTGCTTCCTTCAATTATTATCTGCCCTTTTTCTTTTAAGTGATATTTTCTAAGAACATTCCTGTTTTTTTGCGAGTGCACTGTTTCTGGGCGTGCCTGCACAATAAAGAGTTCGTTTGAAACTCCGTCTTTTGCCCATTCCATGTCCATTGGCGTGGGTTTGTTTCTTTTGGTTGTGTAGTGGTCTTCAATTATCACCGCCCATTTTGCAAGCAAAAGTATTTCATCATCTGATAAAACATACTTTTTTCTCTCATCCTCTGGAACAGGAATGTTTTTTGTAGGTTTGGAGCTGTCATTTGAATAAACCATCTTTATTTTCTTCTCGCCCACTGTTTTTGAAAGAATTGGTCTTTTCCCTTCTTTTAGGGTTGGCTTAAATACATAATATTCATCAGGGTTCACTGCGCCCTGAACAACGTTTTCTCCAAGACCATACGCACCTGTAATAAAAACAGCGTTTTCAAATCCTGATTCTGTGTCTATTGAAAACATGACACCTGAACTTGACTTGTCGCTTCTTACCATTTTCTGCACTCCAATCGAGAGTCCGATTGAGAAGTGATCAAAGCCTTTGTCCACCCTGTAACTGATTGCTCTGTTTGTGAATAATGATGCAAAGCATTTTTTGCATGCATCTATTAACTGGTTTTCGCCTGTGATGTTAAGGTATGTTTCCTGCTGGCCTGCAAAAGACGCGTCTGGCAGGTCTTCTGCTGTCGCACTTGAGCGAACAGCTACATCAGTGTTTTCCTCATAATCTTTGCAAAGATTACTGTATCCCCCAACAATCGCGTCTTTTAGTTCTTGTGGAAATTCTAGTTCTCTTATCAAATGCCGAACTTTTCCCCCCCTTTCCTGCAAGTTATGCAAGTCAGCGGTGTCAAGGTCTGATAAGATTTCTTTAATCTTATCTTTTACACCCGCATTTTCCAAAAGATAATGGTATGCGTAAGCTGTTACTGCAAAACCGTTTGGAATCTTCACGCCCTTTGGAGTCAGGTTTTTGTACATCTCTCCAAGACTCGCATTTTTCCCCCCTACAAGACCTACATCGCCAATGCCAAGCTGGTCAAACCATAGAATAAACTCTTTTTCTTTGTCCAATCAGTCACCTCTTTTTAATCTTTTTAACACGAGAGTTATATATAAAGCTTTCTTTAAATCAGATGAAAAAATTCTGGAAAGCAAAGGAAGCTCCGATAAATACAACATAAACTATTAATGCTGTAATACCCTGCCATGCCTTAAACTCCCATCTGTTTCTAATAAATATTGATAAGATCAATGTCAGCAAGAGCATGATTGGAATTGTTATAAAAAGTGATAATGAGTCTATTACTATTGGAGAAATCACTGCGCTAATGCCGCCAATCAAAAGCAGGTTTGAAAGGTTGCTTCCGATAATGTTTCCAAGCAAAAGGTCTGCTTTTTTCTTTCTTGCAGCAGATATTGAAACTGCGAGCTCTGGCAAACTTGTTCCTATGGCAATCACGACAAGCGAAACCATTAGTTCGCTGACTCCAAAGCCTGATGAGATGCTTTGCACTGCCGGTATCAAAAAGTTGGCGCCGCCAAAGATAAAGATTAACGAAAGCAAAAAAACTGCGGACTGCACTCTCATGTCTATCTTTTTTTTGTCTTCTTTTCGGTATGCTTTGCCTCTAAGCTCCTCAGAAAAATGTTTGTCGTCTTTTATAAAGTAAATTATTGTTACAAAAAAAGCCATGAATAATAACCCTATTGTTCTTCCAATTGCTCCAAGAAACGAGAATATGAAAAACATAAAGGTAGCAATGACGAGGTATACTGAGAATTTTCTTTGGGATGATTTTGCTTTAACATCTGTTGTGTGAAACGCAACAGCAACACCCAAGACAAGTGCTATATTTGCTATGTTTGAGCCCACAATATCCCCAAGAACAATCTTAGAGTTTCCAGCAAGAGACGCCGCTACCGCAGCCCCCATCTCTGGAAGGCTTGTCCCAACAGACACCAGCGTCAAGCCGATTATAAACTCTGAAATCCCAAACTTTTTTGCAATGCTTGATGATGAGTCTACAAAGTAGTCAGCGCCTTTTACAAGCGCTGCTATTGAGAAAACCAAGATTAAAACATCCACAAGTAACGTCATTAGATTGTTTTTGAAAAAAGAAGTTTAAAAGCCTTATGATTTTTTCTTCTTATCCCTCTTGGAATAATGCTTTTTATGAAGCTTGTCGACGACTCTTTGAAACTCAGACCCATACTGAACAGCAGTAATTATTCTACCTGCAATTACACCAGCAATAAACACAAGGATATAGATGAAGATTTCTACCAGCATTAAAGATATACACAAGTAAATACTTATTAAAATAGTTATTGTTTTTAAAAACAACAAAGTATATAAATCGGGCTAAATTTTTTGCGCATATAGGAAGAATAATCGACGATAAATCACAAGTGAAGAAAATTGGTAAATTTAACCCAAAACACTGTAAAAAAAATAAGAAATATTGAAAAAAAAGCAGATAGTCTAGAAAATCGGGCTGACAAGAAAGCTGAAGCTATACTATCCAAGGCAAGAAGTAACTCACCAGAAATTCTAAAACAGACACAAGTTGACCTTGACAAAGAAAAAGCAGAAAAAACTGAATCTGCAAAAAAAGGATTTGTAGAAGATAGTTCTAAAAAAATCGAAGAAGGCAAAAAAAGAATCATGGAAAGAAACGCGCAAATCAACGCCAAACTTGAAAAGGCTGCAGAGCACGCGCTTGATTTGTTTGTCAAAAAAATCAAGGAGCTGTCTTAAGAAAATGTTTAGGTCTCAAAGAATGGTTAAAGTTGGTGTTGTGACTCCAAACAGCCTCTTAACTAAAGTTATAGACAAACTCTATGACCTTCAGGCTCTTCAAATAGAAGAATATACAAAATCAGATGAATTCGACATTGGAAATCCTCTTGTGAAAGGAGAAGAGCTTTCAGACACAATTGTAAAGCTAAAAAGCATCGCGTCCCACATAGGACTTGAATTTTATAGAGATGACTTCAAAAGACGCCATTACACATCTGAACAAATCAAGATTTCTATAAACAGGTTTTATGAAAACATTAAAAAAAGGATAGATAAGATAGATTATACCCAAAAAATCTTGCCAATCCTAAAGAAAAAAACATACAAAAAAGCACTTGAAGAAATCAAGATTGAAACAAACAGGGCAAAAGACAAAGACTCAATTCATTTTTGCGGGCTTACAAAAAAAGATGTTCAAAAGCAAATCTCAGAAATCTCAGAAACATACAACATCACAACAAGAGATGTTGACGGCGTGAAACTCACGCTTCTCTTCATGCCTAAGTCAAAAAAGGATGAAGCGATAGAAATACTTGATGAAAACCTTTTTACGCCAATTCCTGCAGCAGATGTAAAAAAAGCACATGACATAGATGCAAGCTACATAGGAGAAAAAGTGAATTTAGCAGAGCTTTCTAAAGAACTAAAAAGTGATGTGGAAAACCTAAAAGAATATCTCACAGATCTAAAATACCAATACGAAGACTTTCTTTTAAACTCAAACGAGAAGCTTGAGGAAGAAGTAGAAAAAGCAGTGTCTCCAGTAAAGTTTGCTGCCTCAAAACAAGTTCATGTGATTAACGGATGGGTGCCAGAAAAAAAATTCAATCATGTGAAAGAAACTCTGGAGGATGAAACAAATAATAAAGTCTATGTGCATAAGATTCCTCTAAAGAAAAACGAGACTGGTCCGATTCTTTTGAAAAACCCTGTGTTTGCAAAGCCATTCCAGTTCTTGCTTGACTTATTTTCACTTCCAAATTATAGTGGATTTGACCCTACACTTTTGATGTGGATAACCTTCCCCTTATTTTTTGGGTTTATGCTTGGAGATATTGGATATGGCGTAGTAACACTAATATTTTTTGTGCTTATGAGGATTAAATTCAAAAAAGGCGCCATGAACTCTCTTTTAAACATCCTGATATGGTCTTCTCTTGGCACAATACTGTTTGGAGCACTGTTTGGAGAGGTATTTGGAGAAGAAGTTTTGTTTGGACACAAACTTCCACACATATTGTCACGTGCTCATCAAATAACAGATTTACTGTCAATATCTTTGCTAATTGGTATGGCACATCTTGTTTTTGGCTTAATACTTGGATTTATCCAGGTTGCGAAAGACCACGACTTAAAGCACGCAGTTGAAGAAAAGCTTGGATGGATACTTCTAATGCCTTTCATAATGTGGCTTTTGATACAACTTGGTGTAATAACTGGATTTGTAGCAGGAGGAATAATACCTATGTTGCCTCCTCCTCTTTACACAGGCATAATAGCAGGTGTTGGAGCAGTACTTATCATATTAGGAGAAGGCGTGATTGGCGTCATTGAGCTTCCGGCAATACTTTCAAACATACTCTCCTATGCAAGGCTCATGGCAGTAGGGCTGGCATCTGTTGAGCTTGCTTTAATTGTTAATCAAATGGCAAAAGAAATGTTTTCATCAGGGATAGTAGGCATAATTGGAGGTGTATTGCTGCTTTTAATTGGTCACTTAATAAATATTATGCTTGGAATTTTAGGTCCATTTCTACATTCACTAAGGCTTC
This sequence comes from Candidatus Woesearchaeota archaeon, assembly GCA_018221175.1. Taxonomy (GTDB): domain Archaea; phylum Nanobdellota; class Nanobdellia; order Woesearchaeales; family BM511; genus JAAOYE01. Next base: position 1,880 of record JAAOYE010000051.1, on the reverse strand, counting down.
ACTACGTAGAATGGTTTGGTAAGTTCTATGAAGGTGGAGGACAGCGGTTCATGCCGTTTGGAGAAAAAACATGAAAAAAACTCATAAAAAAAACACGGAGGAAAAATAAAATGGTAGACGTAGGAACAGGACTGCTTGGTGTTGGTGCAGCATTGTCAGTTGGACTAAGCGCTTTAGCAGCAGGTATTGCAGAAAAAAGCATCGGTGCAGCAGCTATTGGGGCAATGGCAGAAAAAGAAGAGCTGTTTGGTAAAGGTTTAATCCTGACAGTTATCCCAGAATCACTGGTCATCTTCGGACTAGTTATTGCGATAATGATAATGCAAATGGCTGCATGACACGCATAGAAAAAACCAGTTTGTTTTTTTAATTGGTTAAAAGACAGGTGAAACCCAGTGGGACTTGGAGCAATCCAAAAAGAAATACTAAGAATAGTACAAGGACAGGCAAAAGAAAAGATTAGCGAAGCGACTAGCATTGCTGATGAGATAAGAGGAAAGACAGCCACAAAAGTTGAGGAGCAAAAAGAAAAGTATGCAAAAGAAACAGAAGATTTCATGAAGCAGCTAAAAGAACTAATTGAGTCTTCAGCAAAGTTCGAAGTCAAAAAACAGGAGCTTATCAGCAAAAAAGAGATAATCAGCAAAGTCTTTAAAAAAACTGAAGAATTGATTGATTCTCTTGACGATAAGACCTTGGAAGAATTGACAAGTATTCTCTTAAAGGATGCAAAGAAGCAAATCGATGTCAAATACGTTTTTTGCAATGAGAAAACAAAGAAATGGATTCCGACAGGAATAACAGCAAAGACGCAACCAATGCTTGGCGGCTTGATTGCAGAAAACTCTGACCAAACGCTTCGAGTTGACAACAGTTTTGAGACAATAATTGAAGAAGTAAGAAAAGACGCGCTACGCGAAATAGTAAAAGGGTTGTTTTGAAATGGAGCAAGAATCAAAACTAATTATTGGAGAGTATCCATACACATATGCTCGAATCAGCGCTATGAAGGCAAAGCTGCTTAAAAAAAGCGATTATGACAAGCTACTCAAAATGAAAGAGTCCGAAATTGCAAAGTATTTGCAGGACAACGAGTACAAAGAGCAAATAAACAAGCTTGGAGTAACACTTACAGGCAGCGAACTTGTTGAACGCGCAATAAGAGACAACCTTACAGCAACACTGCAAAAACTAAAGAAAATAAGTGCAGAAGGACTTAGAGTGCTTATATCTGAATACCTCAAAAAAGAAGATGTCTGGAACATAAAAACAATTATTCGGGGAAAATTTACAAAGACACCAAACGAGGATATAAGAAAACTTCTTGTTCCTGTAGGAGATTTTGATGAAGAAGCGCTAAACAAACTGCTTGCTGAAGAAGATATTGAGAAAATATTGTCAAAAGCAAAGCTTCTAAAAAATGAAGAGATAAAAGAGACATACAAAACATTCAAGGATAAAAAAGAGCTAGAGATACTAGAATCTGTAATTGATAAATCCTTTTACAAGAATCTAATTAAATTTATCAACATGCTCCCAGAAGAAACCAAGATAATAAAGAATTTTCTGGCAGGCGAAATTGACGCAGTAAACATCAAAGTAATCTTAAAATTTAAACGGGAAAAAGTATCTGAAGACATCATAAAGAATCTTGTCTTTGTATCAAAAGCATCAAGACTGACAAGGTCCAAGTGGGAAAATATAATCAATGCGAAAAGTTTGGATGGAATTGCTAAAGAGTTTGAAAAGACACCATATGAAAAAATCGTAAAAGACGCAATTGAAAACTTGGAAAAAACAGGGAGTTTCTCAGAGCTTGATTTAGACCTTCAAAAACATCTTTTAAAAAACGCGAGTGTGAGAACGCACCAAAACCCATT
>JAAOYE010000050.1 GCA_018221175.1 Candidatus Woesearchaeota archaeon | reverse complement strand
TCGTCGCTTTTTTCTTCTTTAATCGATTTAATGTCGTTTGTGAGCTTTGCGTCAGACTCTAAAACTTCAAGTTCGCCAAATTTGCCGGTAGAGACTTCCATTTCTCCTTTCCATTCATCAGCCCAGCCTTTAAAAATTTTGATTTTAGCGCCAACTGTGACTTCGTCGACTTGCTCATTCCAAAGAGTCATTTTGCATTCGCCACTTTCGTCTTTGATGATGGCTTTTGCAAAACGTCCCTTGGCTCCGCCTTTTTCAAACTCTCGTACTTCACCAATCTCTTTAACAATTGCCGTTAAGTTAACATCTCCTGTTTTTGGCTCGAGTTCGTTAATTTTCATAAGTCTTTAAACTTTACCTCTCCTTCGATAAGTTTTCTTATAGTTTCATTTAACTCATCCATTTTTACTCTGACTTGCTTTGTAGTGTCTCTGTCTCTTATAGTAACGTCTTTTTTCTTTAATGAGTCAAAGTCAACAGTGATGCAAAATGGTACGCCAAGCTCGTCTGCTCTAGCATATCTTCTGCCTACACTCCCGCTTCTGTCGTATTGCACGTTAAAGTTTTGCTGCAGTTCTTTGTGGACTTTCTCTGCAAGTTCAGGGATCCCATCTTTGTTAACCAAAGGGAAAACTCCTGCCTTTACAGGTGCAAGCTTTGGATGGAATCTAAGAACGATATTTCCACGCTTTTTGTCGTCTACGTAAGCGTCATACATTATTGTCAAAAATCCTCTGTCAACACCTTGTGATGGTTCAATAACGTGGCCGACAATTTTTTCCTTTGTCTCCTCGTCAAAGTATCTCATGTCTTTTCCAGAAAACTTGATATGCTGGTCAAGGTCATAAGTTGTTCTGTCAGCCATTCCATGCATCTCTGCCCATCCAAACGGATATTTATACTCAATATCAGCACAAGCTGCGGCATAGTGAGACAGCTCATCTTTTAGATGCACTCTTATCCTAAAGTTTTCTTCTTTGCATCCAAATTTTACAAACCAGTCTTTTATTTCAATTAGCCAGTAAACATGCCATGGACTTTTGATTTCTCCTGTTTTTAGGAGCTGTTCCATCATCATTTCCACGTGGTCTTTTCCAGCTTCCTGGTTCTTTTGGGTTAAAACAAGCATTTTTTTCTTTTTCATGCCTTTATAATATGGGCAATCATTGATTTTTTTGGGATCGATAAAGTATTCGATTTCAAATTGTTCGAATTCTCTCATCCTAAAAAGGAAGTTTCTTGGCGAGATTTCATTTCTAAATGCTTTTCCTGTTTGTGCGATTCCAAAAGGAAGCTTCATTCTCGCGTTTTCCTGTACTAGTTTGAAGTCTGCAAATATTATCTGTGCTGTTTCTGGTCTTAGATATGCCTGTGAACTTGTTGTTTTTGCAGCTCCAACTTGCGTTGTGAACATCAGCAGGAATTTCTCTGCATTTTTTAATGCGTTTTCACATTCAGGGCAAAGCAGTTTGTTTTCTTTTACAAGCTTGTTTACCTGCTCGACAGTGATGCCGTCTGTTTGGATTCCTAGTTTTTCTGTGATGTAGTGGTCTGCTCTTTGTTTTGCGTGGCATTTTTCACATTCTATTAGTATGTCTCCAAAACCTTCAGCGTGTCCTGATGCTTCCCACACTTTTGGATGTGTGATTATCGAACCGTCTATTCCTGCAACATCGTCTCTTTGGTGCACAAAGCTTTTCCAAAGCTCATTTTTAATGTTGTTTTTTAGATCTACTCCATACGGGCCATAGTCAAAAAATCCTGAGTATCCGCCGTAGATTTCACTGTTTTGATATACAAAGCCTTTTCGCTTGCAAAATGCTGCCATCTCATCTGTTGACTGTTTCAATGCATTTTCTTTTTCATC
>JAAOYE010000004.1 GCA_018221175.1 Candidatus Woesearchaeota archaeon | reverse complement strand
CATTTTCTTGCATATGTTTTTAATAAATATTTACGCATACTAATATTCAAAAGACATAAGTTATGTATTTTGTTAAAATCGAAGAGTTTAAATAATATTAACCTACAAATTTGATTTATGGGTGGTTCAAGTTAGGCAAAGAGATTTCAACAAATCCATGAACAAGTACATAACAGATCTTAGAAGAAAGGAGATTGTAGAGAAGAAGAAAAGAGGGGAGATTGGAAGAATTCTAAGAAAAATCTACAAGCGAAATAAAGCAGTTCCAGGAGGCCTTTCTAATTACCAGGTTCATGTTGAAGAAAAAAAACAGGGGCTTCTAAAAAGATTATTTTTTGGACTTACAAAAAAAGAAAAGCAGGATATCGCAGAGGAAATCAAAGAGGAGCCAGAAGAAGTCAAAGAGGATCTTGAAGAAATCAAAGAAGAGTATGATGTTTTGGACGCTGCAGAAGAAGAGATTGAAAAGAAAAAAGAAGGCCTTTTTGTCAGATTTTTGAAAGTCTTAGGATTTAGAGGGAGAGAACAAGACATACCTGTTGAAGAAGTTGAAGCTGCCATGGGAAGAGAAGTTGTAAGTGCACCTCAAGGATTTGATGAAATCAAAGGAGATCTTAGGGAAATAGCAAAAATAACTGTTGAAATGTATCAAAAGATGTCCCGTGCTAAAAGAGAAGACTTTAAGAAAAGCGAAGAATTTGAGCGATACAAGCAGATTTTAGAAAAGTATGATATAGCAAAAAGAAATTAAGTTCCTTCTTCCCAAGATGATAAATAATTTATTTGATTTTTAGTTAAAGACTCTTTTTTTATTTCCATTGCGTCTAATTTTAATTTTGCTATTTGGTCGTCGATTTCTTCTGGGAGATGGATTACCTTGTTTGGAAGATGATTTTTGTGTTTAACTGCATATTCACATGCCAAAGCCTGTCCGCAAAAACTTGTATCCATTACTTCGCTTGGGTGGCCTTCTGCTGCTGCAAGGTTAATTAATCTTCCCTGACCGCACAAAAATATTTTTTTGTTTTTTATTGTGTATTCGTCAAGCATGAAGCGGATGTTTCTTTTCTTCTTTGATATTTTTTCAAGTCCTGCAACATCAATTTCCAAGTCAAAATGCCCTGAATTTGCAAGAATTGCGCCGTCTTTCATGCTTTTCATGTGCTCTGTTCTTATCACATGCTTGTTTCCAGTTACTGTTATGAATATATCTCCAAGCTTTGCAGCATCTTTCATCGGCATAACTCTGTGGCCATCCATAGCTGCTTGGAGTGCTCTAAAGTTGTCCACTTCGACAACAATGATATTTGCTCCCAATCCCTTTGCTTTTGATGACACCCCCTTACCGCAATCGCCGTACCCCACAACAACTACGGTTTTCCCTGCGAACAGGATGTTTGTAGCACGCAGTATTCCATCAAGCGTTGATTGTCCTGTTCCATAGAAATTGTCAAGTAAATGTTTAGTCTTATTGTCGTTAACTGCTATCATAGGATATTTTAAAGCGTTGTCAGACTCCATAGCTTTTAGCCGGATTATTCCTGTTGTTGTCTCTTCACACCCAGCTATTATGCTAGGAATTAGATGCACATGTTCCTTATGAATTTCAGAAACAAGGTCGCAACCGTCATCTATAGTTATGTGAGGCCTAAAATTAATTACATATCTTAAATACCTATAGTAGTCTTCTTTTGTCTCGCCTTTGTATGCCCAGACTTTCACACCGTCCTGTGCCAGTGCTGCTGCAACATCGTCCTGGGTTGATAGAGGATTGCATCCTGTGATTGCAACCTCTGCTCCCCCATCTATTAATGTTCTTACAAGTGCAGCTGTTTCTTTTGTAACATGTAGTGCAAGACCGATTCGAATGCCTTTTAAAGGCTTTTCTTTAGAAAAACGCTTTTTTACTTTTGAAAGTGCGCCCATGAAAGACTGTGCAAACTCAATGTTTTTTTGACCTTGAGATGCCAGGTTCATGTCCTTTACTTCGTAGTTTTCTGAGCTATCCATAATTTTTAGGTAAGTATGGACAGTTTTTATAGATTATTGTAAAAATAATGGAAAATATATGTAAAAATTGAAATTATAATAGATATTTTTCGAAATATTTATATATAAATTGTACAAATTATAGTTTTATACTGGGTGGGAGTCCTTCAATGTCCATTCTTTAAACCCCCGAATGATGAAGGACTCATCACTTGATTACAGATAAGATGAATATTGACAACACTGACAACAAGATTTTGAGAGAGTTAAAAAATGATTCTAGAAAGACAATCAGAGAGATAGCTAAAAGTTTAGGTCTTAGACCTTCAACTGTTCATCAAAGGATACAAAAGCTTAGAAAACAAGGAGTAATTGAGAAGTTTACTATCAAGACAGATAATAAGGCTGTTGGTGAAAACTTCATTGTTTTCATGCATGTCTCAACTGAAGGCGCAATTATTCCTGACTCTGCGTTTAAGGATTCTCATATCAAAGAAGTCTTTGGAGTCACAGGCGAATACGATCTTTTGCTTAAGATGAAGTTTAAGGATGTTGATGACTTTAACAGCTTTGTCCTTGACTTTAGAAACAAATACAAACTCAAAAAAACAGTAACAATGGTGGCTACAGCGAACTTGAAGGAGGAGTATTGATG
>JAAOYE010000049.1 GCA_018221175.1 Candidatus Woesearchaeota archaeon | reverse complement strand
TTTGTTTTTGTCAATGGAAACGCTACACATAATCTTTCAGTCTTCAATCCTCAATACGAATTTTTAGGAGACCCGTTTATTGCCGGCTTTAACCCATCCTTACTCACGCCTGGAAGCGAGGATAACATTACAATAAGGACAGGCATTGATTCTGGAAACTCAACTGGGTGCTCTGCTAACAGCACTTTTTATTACACTGGTCTTATGAAAGCATCTGTTTCATACAGCGATGTATTAGAGTTTGCCCAGGGGTGTAATTGGACAGTCCAATTTGAGGATAATACCTATGCTGACATTGCTGTTCCCCCAGATTATAACGGCTCGAATGTTTGCTTTTACACTAATAGCAGCACATCATACAATATTAATGACACATATGATGACGCAATGTATAACCTCATGAAAAACCTTGATTTAGATAGGGATGGCAGAATTGACATAAACCTTGTTGAAAACAATCTTGTGATTAATGCCATTTCGCTTCATAAAGTCCCCTATCCTTGGGGACCTGCGATTGCCGAGGTGAGAGTTTGGCAATAAACAAAAAAAGAGCAGCTATATTTACAATATCATCTATTTTATTAGTCGGTGTTCTAATTTCACAAGTTGCAATGGTTACCCAGACTACTTACAGGCAAAAAAGCTTTATCGTGCTTTCAAGAATAAACAGCATGAACGATTTCATTGGAAGCGTTGAAGAAGATATCCCAAGAAGCATGCTGATTTCAGGTTACAGAGCGCTTATTAGCATGCAAAAGCATCTGGCAGACAATGGCACCTTTGTAGATGTTTCTGAAGTTTTTGAAGAATTGTTTTTGAATGGCACAATTGATGGAGTAAATCAAAGCTTGATGGCAAACGCATCAATTAATGAGTGGGCTGTGAGAATTAATGATGAAGCTGCTTATCTAAACATCAATGTAAACCTCACACCTAGAAATGTTTATTTGTATCACAAAGACCCATGGAGTATTACAATACAATTTAATACAACTCTTCACATCACAGATTTTAATTCGCTTGCATCATGGTATTTTAATGAAACTTATGAAAAAGAGATAAGCATACTAACTTTTGAAGATCCTCTTTACACTATTAAGAGTTCTGATAAAGTCACAAATACCATATTAAGGGCTAATGATACTGATTTTGTAGATGATGCCACAAATGATACAACCGTGCTTTACAATCACCTAAACAATTCTTATTATATTGCCTCAACAGATGGTCCCAGCTTTTTGATGAGATTTGAAGGTAACCTGTCAAACTCTAATTATGGAATTGAAAGCCTTGTGAACAGAGAAGATTTTTCTAAGCAAAGCATTCCTACGTATGACAAAAGCGTTGTTGACTGGCAGTATTTCAATGATTCATACGATGAAAGCAGCGACTACTGCAACTATGACGATGACGGAATGCCCTCTTGGTTTAGGATTGGACCAGGCAAAGTTAATGATTATGAATTAACAGGTCTTGGAAGTGTTTGCTGATGATAAAAAAAGGAAAAAAAGTCATTGCTAAAGATGTAAAAGTTTGCAGCACTGTTTTTTCAAAGTCTATGGGCCTTAGGTTTAAAAAAATAAGAGATGGAGAAGCTTATGTTTTTCCTTTTGAAGTCTCTAGAAGAATGATTATGGACATGTTCTTTGTTTTTTGCCCTATCGACATTGTCCTGCTTGATGAAAATTTTAGAGTTGTTGAGTTCAACCAAAACTTTTTGCCGTTTTCAATATATATTTCTACTAATAAGGCAAGCTTTGCAGTCGAGCTTCCAAAGGGAAGTGTAAAGAAAAATGAGATTGAGCTTGGGGATATTCTAACAATAAATGTTTAGTTTTCCAATAATTTTATAAACAAAACATATTTCTCAAATTTAGCTAATGGGGGCGTAGTATAATCCATTTGGTGCAAGCCAAGTGGGTACAGCCTGGCTAGAAATTTATATTGGCTAAAATGGCTGGCTCCAGTCTTGGAGCGATGAGCTGCAAAAATGCGGTGATGAATAAAACCATTGGTCTGTAGAGGCTTTATTGCTTTTAGGAAGAGACCAGCAGATCCCGGTTCGAATCCGGGCGTCCCCACTTTTTTTATTTAATATTAGAACTGGATTATTTCTTAAGTTTAACAATAAGCTTTTGTCTTTTTTCTTTTCTAGTTTTTTCAACACTAAAAGCTCCGGCAATCAAAAGCCCTAAGATAATGATTGCTAATACTGGTACAAGGATTAATAAGGATAATATTTTAATGTATTTTTTAAGAAAAGATGTGTTTTTAGTGACCATTATTTTAAATTCTTTTTCATAATATGTTTTTGAATTTTCTGTAAGATTTAAATGTGCAAGATAAGTTCCTTCTTCTAAGTATTTTTCTTCTGGTGCTAACCTAAGTTTGATTACATCCTCCTCTCCAGGTTCAAGTGTTAAAAATTCTTTGTCGATTGATACCCATTTTGAAGCATTAAGAGTTACTTCATAATTTGCTGTCTTGAATCCTTCATTTTCAACAGTTATATTAAACTCAGATTCATTAAATCTAACTTTAATTCTGGGTATATCAATATCTGCTTTGTAGCAGTCATCTAAAGATTTGACTTTTAACCTGACTTTTTGTTCGTCGAAAAAAGCACTGTTTAAGATTGAAGCATTGACTTTAATATCATATTTTTTAGTTATGTCGTCTGGAACAATAAACAATGGAAAATAAATCTCTTCTTGTGACTTTACAAAATATTTTTGTGGTTGCAATATTCCAAAGTCAGGACCGGAATATCCAACATTAAACCACATGTCTTTTGTTCCTGTATTGTTAATTTTGAAGTATATTTTATCTTCGTCTGAGCACACTATGTCCCAGCTGGCATATGAAAGGTCGAATTTGTAGCAGTCTGGGACCCAAAGCTTAATTTCTTTAGTTTTTTCCACGTCTCCTAAGTTTGAAACCGCTTTTAATTCGATATCCTGCTGTCCCCCCCATTTCCATTTTGGAGCTGCATGCATGTAGAATGTTTTTTGTGCGTATGGACCCACATCGATTGTCTTATTTTCTAGCTTAAACCATTTGCTTTTATTCATTGATATAGCATATGAATTTGAAAAGTTTTCATTGTTTATGATTGTGATTGGGACTCTTGTGTAGACATTGTTGCATGTCTCATACTCATCCTGTGCGATTATTTCATATTCGTATTTTTGTGAGATGTTTACAAGTGTTGGTATTTGGATTTCCAGCTGTGTGTTTTTTGTCCATACATCGATTGTTCCTTCATATTCTCCGTAAAAGTCGCATGTTGGGTTGAAGTATACAAATACATCTCTTTTTTGTCCTGGCATAAGAATTACTTGGTCTTCTGAAAAAGTTGCGTGTTGTGCTAATATGTTTGTTCCAATAAAATAGGCTTCTTGAAAGTCTAGCGGGTTTTGGAGTGTAATATGTGCTACTGAAGTTTTGCAGGGGGTTGACTCCAATTGTGTGTTTACTGGTGTTGCATTGATGTTGTTGCAAACAGGCGAGTTGACAAGTTGTGTCATCTCTTTTGTTTTTCCGTTTGAAGATGTGACTGATACTGTAATTTCTTCCTCTAATGGTTTGCATCCAGGGTTTATATAATTATAAATTTCAGTTGTTTCGCCTGGCTTTAACACTGCAAACTCTGCTGTTAGCTTTGAATATTCTTTATCTGTTGATATTTTGTAGTTGTCTTCTACGTTTCCAATGTTTTGTATTGTTATAACATCTAAAAAAACGCTGCAAGCGCAAACATTGATGTTTTTGTTGTCTGAACTAAAAAAGAAGTCCTGCACTACATTGTAGTTTGTGACAATAATATTTTCTGATGATGGCAGAGTAGATTGGGCTTCTTTGTCAAAGTTGGCAGTTGTGTTTGTTGATGTAGTCACTATATATTCGCTATGAGCTGCCCCTATAACTAATAGCAGTGTTAGTATTACTGTTATAATTGTTTTTTTTGCTGCCATTTTCAGTCGAATGTGAAAAAAAGGGGTAAAAAAAAATTCTAGTAGTAGGTTTGTCCTAGCTCCTCATCTGAACTGCCTAGTTCTTCTTCGTCTTCTTCTTTTGGTTTTAGCTTGTTAAATCCAAATACTAGACCAACAATTACCAAAAGTACAAGCAGCACGACTAGTGCTGATTCAAGAACTTTTTTGAGGTCTGTTGAGGATTTTGACTCGCCTACAACGTTTGCAGTTAGTGCAATGTCTTGTTTGTCTGTACCTGATTCGATTGATACAATGAAGTCTTTTGCACCTTGCGAAGCGTCCTGCGATACTGTTACGTATACAAAGACTGTTTTAGGCTGGTCTGGCTGGACAATTACAACGTTGCTTGGGTCTATTCTGTATGTGCCAAATGCATCAACTGATCTTGATACTGTAACAACGTATGTTTTTGCTTTCTTTCCAAGGTTTGTAAGCATTATTGGAAACACAATTGCTTGTCCTGCTAAAACCTCTTGTGGCTGTGGGACTGAAATCAGTGTTTTTTCCTTCCCTTCTCTTTGGTCGCATGCATCTGACTCTTTTACAAACAGTGTAGTTGTTTCAACAACTTGTTCAAATTCGTTGAATTCTGCAATTGCTAGTACGTCGTATTCGCCTTCTTTAGCGCATGCATCGATTCGAATTACTATGTCTTCTGATGTTGTTGAGTCGTCTGCTTCGATCTCATCGATTGTGGTGTAGCCTTCAACGTTCAGGTCTGGGATTTTTAGTCTAACTGTAACGTCATCTTCATCCTTTTGGCCGATGTTTTTTAGCTTGACGTTTGCAAAGAATCCTCTTCCTGCAACGACTTCTGATGGCATTAGAATATCTCTTATGATAATCTCATGCCTTTGGCCTTTAAGGTTGATTCTGTACTGGGCTTCAAATGAAGCGCCTCGTCTTGTCCCAACCCTGACTTTAAGGTCGTAGTAATCTTTTTCAGCTCTTTCAGGTATTCGAATTACAAGGTCGACAAATTCTGTGTCTCCCATGTCCATGTCAAATATGTTTTCTGAATCGCTGACAGATTCGTAATTGTCATATTCGTATCCGTCAATGTATGCTTCGACTTTTACGTTGTCTTCTTCTTGTTCTGCTTGGATTTTCACTCTTATGTCGAGTGTTTCTCCTCTTTTAACAACTAGCTGGTCCCCTGGCTGATGAATGTCGCCGTCTATTTTGACGTATTCAACCTGCGGTACAGCTGCTGCCATAGTCGCAACTAGTGTAAACATCACAACTATTGCCAGTAAAATTTTGTTTCTCATTCTTTTTTACCCCCTAAATTAGTATTATTTATCGTGTTGAATTGGATTTTAGTATATAAATCTTTCGATTTTATACTATTATTAAGTGATAACATTTATTTTATTTGGATTTCTCTGTAAACCACTCTTCTAACATTGCCAGAATTTGCTGAAAATGCGGCTCTCACATAGTAAAACCCTGGCTGTGTGTAGTATGGTGTGTCAAGGTAAAACAATCTTGACATTTTCTCACCGTCTTTTAGCTTGGACTGTTTTGCCATTTGAGATATTCCAAGTTCTGGGATGGAGACTGTGATCGTTGCGTCTTTTACAGTCTGGCCTGCATTGTTTTTGAAGCTTGCAATAACATCAAGTGTGTCTCCTGAAGAGATTACGTCGTTTACAAATGAGACATCTGAAACATGAACAGCGCTTCTTGAGTCTAATGCTTTTTTACCTTCTGCGTCAATGTTTATAGATGCTGTTCCTATATCTCCATCAGCGTCCACAACAGTTACTGTTGCCTTATAAAACCCTTCTTTTGAGTAAATATGAACCGGGTCTTTTTCTAGTGAGAATCTGTTGTCACCAAAGTTCCAGCTGTATGTAAATGGGCTGTCTCCTGATGTTACTGTTGTTGTAAACCATACTTGTATTGGCAGTCTTCCTAATGTTTTTGATGCCTGTATCTGTACTGTAACGTTTTGGTC
>JAAOYE010000003.1 GCA_018221175.1 Candidatus Woesearchaeota archaeon | reverse complement strand
TTTTTCTCCTCTGCTTTTTTTGATTCTTCGTCAACTTTTTCATCGACAATTTTCTTCTTTTCTTCTTTTTCCTTTTTCTTTTCTGCTATCTGTTTTTTCTTTTGTCTCCCGTCAATTTTTGACTGCTGCTCTTTTTGCTTTAATTTAATGCTTTCTCTAAGCTTTTTGGCATAAGCATGCATATCTTTATAGTTTGCAATTGTTACTTTTTGCTTTGTTGCAGCATCGATAATTTCAAGCCTTTTCTTTGAGCCAATGCTTGATGCAATAAGTATTTTGTCTTCTTTTTTCACATTGCCTAGTTCTTTAACGGAAGAAATGACAACTGTTTTTTTCTCATCTTTGTCAAGCCCTTTTACTTTTTTTGGAGTGCCATATCCTTTTTTGACAACCTTGTTGTATCCTCTAAGGTTTAATCTCATCTTATTATGGATTCCTTTAGGCTTTCTCCAGCCTGTTTTTTTGAGCTTTGGCTTTTTATGAACGTCAGTTCTCTTAAATTTTGGAGTTTTTGCCTTGATTTTCTTTTTTAATTCTAGCAGTTTTTTCATGATTATCACTTTACGCAATGTCTTTTCCGTCTTTTTTTATTATGTAAATACCATCTTGAAATATTCTTGTGTCAAAGCCAGGCCTTCTTGTTAAAAGTTCAATGTCTGCAGCTGTTTGTCCAGCAAGTTCTTTGCTTACATGTTCAACAATAATCTTGTCACCTTCGATTTTGACGCTGACATCATCTTTTATCTTTATTTTTCTTGGATATTTTTCACCGATGAAATTTTTAATTATGAGTTCGTTATCAGATACACTCACATTCATTGGAAAGTGGCCTGAACATATTTTTAGCTGGTACTCGTGCCCTTCTTTTGCACCTTTGAACATGTTTTTGATATGTGATGCGTATGTGAAAATTTCTTTTTTTTCTCTTTTTGTAGCTTTTTTTGCAGAAAGAATCACTTCTTTTTCAATTTTCTTTAAATCCAACTTTGGATTTTTTATTTCTCTATTCACTGCTCCTTTCTGGCCTTTGACTGTTACTATTCTTCCATCTATCTGAACTTCGATGCCTTGCGGAATTCCAAGCTTTTTTTCTAATATGTCAACTTTCATTTTTAGTAGCAGTAGGCAAGCAGTCTTCCTCCAACCCCCTTTTCTTTTGCTTCATCATTTGTCATTATTCCCTTTGATGTTGAGACTATAATCAGTCCAAAATCTTTTGATGGAAGGTATCTTTGTTCAAATTTTTCGTAATCATCAAATTTGACTGAGTATCTTGGCTTGATTACGCCGCATTTGTTGATGTTTGATAATAGGTGCAGCTTGATTTTGTTTCCTTTTGAGTCATTAATTACCTCATAGCTTCCAATGTATTTTTTATCCTTTAGCACGTCAAGAGTTTTTCTAATGATTTTTGAGTCATATTTTATGATGACTTCTTTTTTCCCAATTTTTTCAAATGACATGATTTGTGAAAGTACGTTTGCGAGTGTGTCGTTTAAAACCATTTTTTGTTTTCACCTTTAGTAGTATTTTTTAAAGCCAAGATCTGTTGCGATTTCTCTAAAGCATTGTCTGCATAGGTTAAGGCTGTATTTGTCTATGTGCGCCCTGTTTCGTCCGCACCTTCTGCATTTTTTCTTTGCAATTCCACAACTTCTTTGTTTTGGAACATTGTTTTTTTGAAACTTCTGCATTTTTCCTGGTTTTTTTGAAATTTGCTTGAGTACTTTTCTGTGGTCTGATGTAGTCACGAGGCTTCACCTATCTTTATCCCATATTCTTTTTTCATGAATTCTATTGATTGTTGTGCGTTAAGAGCGTGTTTTTTGCCTATTTTTGCAGGCCTTATCTTTCTTTGTTTTACCCTGTACCCCGGCTTTGTTATTGTAACTGCGACTTCAAGACCCATAATGCCAATGTCTGGGTCGTATTTTGTTCCAGGAATATCAATGTATTCAGGAATCCCAAATGAAAAATTTCCGTTTGGCCCAAACATTTTTTCACTTAGCACATCATCCTTTGCTTTTAGCAGTCTTTTTAGCAGTTCTTGCGCTTCTTTTCCCCTTAATGTGATTTTTGTTCCTACGTGAAGGCCTATTCTTAGACCCCACTGAGCAATCCTTTTATTTGTCTTTGTCTCTACAGGGTCAACTCCCGAAATCATTTTCAAAAGCTTCACGCCTTTTTTTAGCAGGTTTTGATCTTTTCCTGCGCCAAAGTTTAGCGTTATTTTTTCAACGCTTATTTTTCGCATCGGATTTTCTTTTTGTTTTGCCATTTTTTTCTTATACTGTAATGCTTGCTTTTTTCCCACCTATTGGAAATGCATACATTTTTTTTGTTTCATGGATTTTTTTGTCTTCGCCTATAAATTTTATGGTGTTTCCTTCAATGTTTTCTATTGTTCCAACTGTTCCTGCGCGTCTTCCTCTTGATAGCAGGATTATTGAGCCTTTTTCTAGTTTTATGTGTTCTTTTACCTCTTGTTTTGGAAGTGAGAGTAGCAAGGTGTCTCCAGTTTTGTAATCATTTTTTTTGATTAGGATGTTTCTTCCGTCTGACATGTTTAGTTGAATGTTGTTTTTTCCAAGTATGTTCTTGTTTTTTATTTTAACAACTTTTAGGTCAGCTTCTTTTTTATCGATTTTTTTTATTTCTAGCTTGCCAAGTTTTGACAGTGTCATTCTGTAGTTTTCTTTTGTTTTGTCTATTTGGAGTGTTCCTAAAAATCCAAGTGGTGTGTGCGGATCAACAGCTTTTTTACCGTCGACAAGCACGTTATTTTCAAGCAGCACTTTTTGGACTTCTTTTGTTGTTTTGCAGTATCTTAGTATGTCTTTGAATATGATGTTGAGTGGCAGTGAAAAGTCTAGCTGGTGGCCAGATTGCTTTGGTCTTGTTACAAACACGTTCTTTTTTCGCTTTATTGGCCATGTTCTAGGCGCTGCGAGCGATTTTAGGTGGTTTTTTACCATTTTTTTTTATTTCCTCATTTCTTCTTTTTTTGGTGTAAGTTTTCCCTTTCTTTTTTTGTCATCTAAGTTTAGTTCTGTTATCATGATGTTTGATGTGTGTATTGGATATTTGACTTTTGAACCGTCGGTTTTTGTGTATTCTACTTTTGTGATGTAGACTTTTTGATTTTTTGTGTCAACTGATTCAACAACACCAGTTTTCCCTTTGAATGTTCCTCTTAGAACTTTGACTTTGTCTTTTGTTCTAACTCGAACGCTTCGTTTTTTGTGCTTTTCTCTTAGCTCTTTTGACAGGTGTGAGTGCAAAAACTTGCTTTGAATGTGTTTTGGTGCATTAGCTATGTATTTTCTTTGTTTTCTTGGCTGTTTGCTTGCCTTCCAGGTTTTAGAGAATTTTGCTTTCATAAATTCTCACCTCTAAATTCATGTTTCATAAAATTCTTTGAATTTCTTGATTTCATTTTGTCCTCATACGATTATGCTTGCAACTTTTGCAACGCCTGGCCACCTCTCGGTTGCTTCTTTTGCGATTGGCCCTTTGAAAATAGTCCCTTTCGGATTACCTTTGTCATCTTTTAGTATTACAATTGCGTTGTCTTCAAATTTGATTCTCATACTATTTGGTCTTCTGTATTCCTTTTTTTGCCTTACAATTACTGCAAAGACAACCTGCTTTCTAATGTCAGGCTTTCCTTTTTTTACAGTAACTTGGACAAGGTCTCCAATCCCCGCGGCACTAAGCCGTCCTTTTACGGTTTTGTGCCCTATTACGTTTGTGATTTTGACTATTTTTGCTCCTGAATTGTCGCATGTTTGAAGGTATGCTCCTACTGGGAGGGCTCTTGTTACTCTTGCTTTATTGGCTTTCATTTTGGGTTTCTTCGTTTTTTTCAATGATTACAAATTTCTTTGTTTTTGATAATGGTCTTGTTTCCATTATTGCTACATTGTCTCCTTTTTTTACTTCGATGCAGGGTGTTGAGTGCGCTTTTACTCTTGTCCTTCTTTTTTCATATCTTTCATATTTTGGAATGTATTTTCTTCTGCCCCATTCAACTGTCACAGTTCTGTGGAATGGTCCGCCAACTATTTTGCCTTTAAACATTCTGCCTCTTAGGCTTGTGTTTGAATGAAACGGGCAGTTTTTGTCATCGCACTTGTTTTCTGGCTGTTTTACTTCAACTCCAATAGTTTTTTTGGTCAATTTCGTTTCCTCATCTTTGTTTGATTCTTTCTTCAGTTCGTTTTGTGATTTTTTTTCCGTTGATTTCTTTGTCATTGATTTTTATTGTAGCGTTTTTTTTGATGATTGTTTTTTCTTGGTTTTGTGTTTTGATTTTGAGCGTGTTTTTTGTTTCAAGGATTATTTTTCCTTGAAAAGTTTGGCCTTTTGTTTTTACCAAAGCTTTTTTTCCGACAAGGTTTTTTTTATAGGTCTTGTCAGTTTGCTTTTTAGGTATCATAAAATCACCAAGGTGATTTTTGAAACAAAAAAGCTATTATTTTTTGGCATCATTGTTGTTATAGACTCCTTTTTTTATCTGACGATTATTGTGTCTGGGGCAAAACCCATTTTGACAAGTGTTTCTTTTGTTCTTTGCTTGTGGTCGCCTTGAAGTTCGATTGTTCCGTCTTTTGCAGTTCCGCCGCATGCAAATTTGTTTTTTAGTTTTTTTGTCAAGTCTTTTAGGTTTATGTCCTTATCATCAATGCCTTTAATTACTGTGTATATTTTTCCGTACTTTTTTTTGATTGTACCCACAGTTATCTTCAGGCTTTCCTTTGCAATTGTTTCACAAACGCAAAGCTCTTGAGGAAGTCCACACGTTGTACATATTTCACTCATTTCTTCTTTTTTCCTCCAGCAATGTGTAAATCTTTGCTATTGTTTTCTTGTAGTTTTTTATTTGTCCTGGGCTTTTTGGGGTTGTCCCTGTAGCTATTTGAGCATTTAGCTTCATGAGCTCTTTTCTTATCTCTTCGATTTTTGAGTTTAGTTCTTTTTCTCCCAATGAACGTAATTCTTTAATTTTCATTTTTTCTTTTTAGCCTCAGCTTTTTTAGCATCCTTTTCCTTGTCATCGATTCTTTCTTTTGTTTCTACTTTGACTTCCTCTAACTTTTCATCTTTTTCCTTTGTTTCTTCCACTACTGTCTCTTCCTCTTTGATTAGCTCTATATGATATGGGAGTTTTGTTGTCGGCGGCATGATTTTTACTCTTATGCCAACAATTCCAGATTTTAATTGTGCAATTGCGTACGATGTATCAACACCAGTGGTAGCGATGTCCCCGCATTTTTTCAGGTATCCTTTGTAAAACCTCCATGTTCTTGCACGCGACCCAGGAATTTTTCCGCTGATTAATATTTCAACACCAAGTGCTTTTGCATCCATGATGTCAGTCATTACCCTGTATCCTATTCCTTTGAATCTTTGAGGACCAAATCTTTCAAGCGAGCCAGCAATGTTTTCCGCAACAATTTTTGCGTCAAGGTTGACGTTTTCAACTTCATTTATTTCGATTTGAGGATTTTCAAGCTTGAACTTGTTTTTGAGTGTCTTTGTAAGTGCTTTGATGTTCTGACCTTGTCGTCCTATGATTAGGCCGGGTCTCGATGCGAAAATTATGACTTTATCCCCAAGAGGAGTTCTTTGTATTTTTGTATGTGAATGCCCTATCTTCCCAATGCTTTTTTCCAAGTACTCCTGCACTTCAAATTCCCTTATTCTTTGCTGTACAATCTGTCTTTCGATCATTTTTTCTTCTTTTCCTCGGTCTTTTTTGCTTTTGGTTTATCGGTACTTGCGGGTTTGCTGCTTTGTACTTTTTTATCTTCAACTTTTTGGGTTTCCTTTACTTCAGTTTTCTTCTCAGCCTTTGTCTCTTCTTTTTTGCCTTCTTTGTGTTCCGGTTTTTTCTTATCTGCTTTTTTTACTTCTAATTCTTCAACCGCAACTTCGATATGGGCTCTTTTCATCTTTCTTCTTCTTTGTCTTCCAAATCTCCACTGGCCAGTTCCTTTGTTTGCAACTAAATGGATGATTTTTAAATCTGTTCCAAGTCCTTTGTCTTGAGCGTTTGCTTCAACCAAGTTTAGAAGCGAAATCATTGTTTTTGATGCTTTTTGAGGATATCTTCCAGGCCCTATCTTTTTTTTGTGGCCAACATCCAAATTGAACCTCTTGAAAGGGACTGCTTTTTTTTGTTCTACTACTTCGTGAAGCATTTGTTTTGCTTTTTCTGTTGTATTGTTTCGGATCATGTTGCAAATTTCTATTGCGACTTTTAGAGATACTCCTACGTCGTTTATTCTTGCTTTTGCCATCTTCTTTTCGTCAAAGTTTTTTATAGCGTATCTCAAACTCATTTTTATCTCACCGATGCTGCAGCACTAGATCTTGTTGCTCCAACGCCTGGTGCGTTGTGGCCTACCATTTTTCTAGTATGTGCGAATTCTCCAAGTCTGTGTCCAATCATTTCTTCTTGAATCATTATTGGTACAAAGTCTTTTCCTGTGTGAACTTTAATCATCATGCCAACCATTTCAGGAAGTATAATAAAATCTCTGCAATGGGTCTCAATATTTTGTTTTTTTAGCTCTATTTTTTTCATAAGTGCTTCCTGCTCTGTTGTAAGACCTCTAAGAAGTGTTCTTCTTTGTCTTGCAGGAACAAGTTGTGCAAATTCTTTTACTGAAAGATGTTTTAGCTCTTCCATCGTTTTTCCATGGTATGTGAAAACTTTCTTTTTCATCATTTTACTTTACCTTCCTTTTTTTCTCCCGGTTTGCTTTGCTGCTATCATCCCAACTTTTCTTCCGGGCGGCGCGTTTCTTGGCGCTGGCCTTGCTTTTGACTTTCGTGAGCTTCTGCCTGTTCCAAACGGGTGGTCTACAGCGTTCATCGCAGCACCGCTTGTTAGAGGCCACAGCTTGTTTTTAGCCTTCATCTTGAAATGTTTTGCTCCTGCTTTTAAAAGCGGTTTGTCAGTTCTTCCGCCGCCAGCAACAATTCCTATTGTTGCCCTGCATCGCGGGTGGAATTCTTTTTGTTTTTTTGATGGGAGCATGACTATAATCCTATTTTTTGTCTTTGTGACAATCTTTGCTGCTGTCCCCCCAGCCCTTGCAAACTTGCCGCCGTCTCCTGGCATGTTTTCAATGTTAAAAATAGGGGTTCCCTCCGGAATTTGCGACAGCGGCTTCGTATTCTGGATTGTTGTTTCGTTTTCTTTTCCAACAAAGACTCTGTCTCCTACTCTTGAGTTTTCTGCAGCAATCATTAGTCCTGTTGAATTGTCTTCATATTTTACTTCAAGCAGCGGTGCTGAGTGTCCCTGGCATTTTACTATGTCTGTGATTATGCCTGATAATTCTTTGTTTGGAACCCTAACATCCCCTTTGTACCTAAAGGATGGAGCCCTATACGTTGGTCCGCCTTTTCCTCTTGCTTGTTGAATTAGTCTTTTACCCATCTACATCAGTCCTAATTTTGTCGCGATATCAATTGCAGGTGTGTCGTCTGCAAACTTTATGTATGCTTTTTTTTTGCCTTCATGAGTGATTTGAACATTGACTTTTTTGACTCCAGCGTTAAACTCTTTTTCAATCTCTTCTTTAATCTGCTTCTTTGTTGCTTTTTTGTCAACTACAAAGATAAGCTTATTCTCTGATTCCATCATCCGAATGCTTTTCTCTGTTGATAATGGATATTTGATTATGTTCATTTTTTCTCCTCAGCAGGTTTTATTTTTTTAACAAGGTTGTCTGTGAATAGTTTTTCATCTGTTAATCTTTTTAATGCAGCGTCTGTATAGACTGTTGCTCTGCCTGCGTCTGCACCAGGTGCAAGAAGTTCTGCGTTTACTTTGTCAACAACTACAACATCCACTCCCGGAATATTTTTGGCAGCTTTAACAAGTTCGCAGTCTTTTGAGACAACCACTAACGGCCCTTTTTTCTTTTTGTATTTTCTCCCTCGCATCTTTCCTTTTCCTGCTCGAATCTTTTTTATTTGTGCTCTTTGAAGATCTTCTTTTAATCCTATTTTTTCAAGCATTGAGAGGGCATCTTTTGTTTTTTCGATTTTTTCAGCCTTTTCTTCGACAACAAGAGGGTAATCATTAATGATGTGGCCTCTTTTTTCTACAAGCTCTTTTTGGATGCTTGCACTAAGAGCAGACCTTATAGCTTTTCTTCTCTCTTTGACATTGATTTTGTGCTCAATATTTTTTTCACTTTTTGGAGGATGAGCTCTTCTTCCGCCAACTGTTCCTGGAGCAAGCGCTCCAACCCAGTTCATTCGAGTTCCCCTTCGTGAAAGTATTTTTCTTGGAACTCTTGATATTCCCATTCCGTATGCTCCCCTGTATTTTCTTCTTCTTCTTGATAGTTCTGCAGAGTGTCTTTTTCCAGCTTCAGGTGATGCACCGTATGGCTGATAGTTGTGGCTTTGAATTGCAAAAACAGCTCTTTTAATGAGGTCAGGTCTTATTTCTTCTTCAAACTGTTTTGGGAATTTGATTTCTTTTCCTGGTTTTCCGGCTTGATTTTTTATTTTTGCCTTCATTTTCCTTGTTGAGATTTTATGCTGATATTTTCTATATTAGGCGACTCTGCCGGTATCTTTTTGCTTGGCCTCTTTGATTCTGTTAGCATAACAAGCCTTTTTGCAGGACCGCCAATTGAACCTTTGATTAGAATGTATGGATTTTTTACAAGACCATATTTTTTAAATCCGCCTTTTGCGTTGATTTCTTCAGTGTTTTCTGAAATTTTTAGAAGCTGTTTGTTGTATTCTGTTCTTTGATGATATCCCATCTTTCCTGCAAATGCGATTCTGTACATGAAGTGGCCTTGTGCTTTCCATCCGCCAAGCGAGCCTGGTCCTCTCTTTGTTTTTTCTGATTTGTGGCTTGTAAGGCCAATACCAAATCTTTTTACAGGACCTTGGTATCCTTTTCCTTTTGTAATAACATGAGTTGTTAGCTGTGCTCCTTCTTCAAACACATCTGAAAAATTAATGTCTTGTCCAAGCTTCTCTTTTGCAAAGGCAAGCTTTTCTTCTTTTGAGCCTCCTACTGACACTTCACAGATTTCCGGCTTTTTCTTTGCAATCCCCACTTGCTTGGGGTTTGTGTGAACAATTAATCTTAATTCGTCAAAATCTTCTGGCTTGATTTTTTCAATACTGCCTGTTTTTTTGGCTATCTTTGTTTTTCTTTTTACTTCTTTGTCCTGTTTTTGCGTAAATACTTGTGTGGAAGCGAGTTTTCCTTCATATGTATCTTTGTAGAATTTTATGCCCATTACTTTTAGTGGCGGGCATTCAATAATGGTGACTGGCCATGATATTTCTGTGCCTTTTGTTTGGGAAGTCTTTTTGTTGTCAATAAATGATATCTGGGTCATCCCTACTTTGTAGCCTGCAAAAGCTCCTGGCTTTGCTTCTTTTGGCATGTTAGGATTTTTTATTCTAGCATAAGCTCTCTTGGACCTTTTTCTTGGCCAAAATTGCATACTTCCGCTTCTTGGTTTACTAGTGGTTGGCATTTTAGATTCTAATGTCTAAGCACTGTTTTTAACACAATAATAGTCTATTTTTGGGAGGTTTTTTAGAATCGGTTCCACTCGATATCAAACCGCCCTTTTCAGACCAGTATTTCTTTGCTTGTTGTCAAGCTCTTCTCAGAAATTTGGTGTTGTTTAAATATCTTTTGATTTCCAAGGAGTTTGAACGTCGTGAAATAAGGTTATGGTTTTTTATCCTTTTTTTCTTTAGAAATAGGTGTTTTTGTCTTTTTTCTTGCCTTTGGGCCTCTTTTTTGCATCCAAACCCTTCTTTTTGAGTATTGGACAGGGTTTTTGATTCGTTGGCACAGGCTTTCTGTTTCCCTAAAGCATATTCTAAAATCCTTGTAATACATTTTGTTCTCGCAGTTTGGCGGCAGGACTTTTTCTTTTCTGTGCTTATTGTATCTAAGGTGTCCTTTTACATCCTGTTCTTTGAGTGGGGTAGGATTCTTTTGGTTCCATTCATTGACTCTTTTTTCTACCATGTCAGCGTCCCACCCGACACTGTAAAGAAAGTTTGTTAATATGAACAAGAAACGTTTTTTGCCGTCTTCTAATCCTTCCAGGCCTTTTTTTATGCACGGTGGGAACAGCTCTTCCGGGATTGCTTCTGTTTGCAGGTCAAAGACTTTGTTTTCATATATCTTCTTTTCTTCGTCGACGTAAGATATATCTGGCTGATAGTCGTATGCTTTTGCAAAGAGGTCTTTTGCTTCGCCTTTTTCTGCTGTTTTTCTGTCTAAGAATATGTATTTTGAGACTTTGGCATTTTCTGGTTTTGCATGCGCTTTAGAAAATGAATCAATTTTTTGAGGGTTGAAGGGTACTGAGACCAACCCAGATTTTTCGTGCATGCTAAATTCTGTTCTGTAAAGGTGTCTTGATGATATTAATAATGTGTCTACTTCTACAATGCTTAGCGGGTTGAATTTCAGCCTTGTTTCGTTAGAGCCGCACCTGCACATAGAGGTTTTTGACTGAAATTTTTCCATTAGTGATGAGCATTTGCTGCATTTTTTGTATGCTTCGTCAGTTTCAGTGACTTCTCTGTTCTCGCACTTTGGACATATAAATTCTGTTTTTTGCTTTAGTTTTTCTTCTTTTATTTCCTTTGAGCAGTTTGAGCATTGTCTTTTTGCAAACTCTGTGATTTTTTTGCCTGTAATTTTTTTTATGTCATTAAGAGTTATAGTTTTTTTACCGTCGTCGATGTTTCCTTTTTCGTCGCAGTAAGTGTCTGCGATGTAGTCCACTATATACAGCGCGACTTTTTTTGCAGCGTCTGGAAAGAGCTTTTCTATTTCCAGGATGTCTCCTTTCACATTGATTTTTTTAGGGAAAGCCTCAAAGGGAACACCGATGTGAAATCCTTTGTTTCCTGAGAATTTTATCGATACCGATTTTTTCACGCCGTTGTCATTTAGTGCTTTTACCATGAGTTTTGCTGTTAGTTTGGCAAGCTCCCAGTAAGGACAGTCTATATCTAATATTAAGTCCCATCCTTTTCTTATTGACTCAAGCTCTTTTTTTGGCATATTTGGCGAGAGCTGCATCGGATTTGTCCAAATCTCTTCTGAAGAATGGAAGCTGGTTGCCCCTTTTTTTACAAGTTCAAGTATGTCTCCAGGGGAAATAATCATGTCAGGCCTTTTTCCAAAACCCTTGTCACCATATCTTACAGCAACCTCTTTGTCTACTGCTCCATCTGACATGGATTGTCGTATGTCATCTCTTTTGTAGTATAATAGAAGGGTGCTTTTACTAATTGCCATATGGTTGGTACAAAAAAACTATTTATATTGTTTGTGCTTACATCTGTCCAATGGAAAGAGAAATGGTGTTTGGGTGGGCAAAAGAACTAGACGATTCAAAAAAACCAGTAATTGTAGAAGGCATTAAAGATAAGGAAGCACTTGAGTTTTTCGAGATTAAAAATAAAATATTCACTCTTTCTAAAAAACCAATCTTTGCAGTTGTTGAAGACGTGATTAAAGATTTTGGCGAAGTGGTGATTTTGACAGATTTTGACAAAGAAGGCAAAAAACTGTATGGGAGGCTCAGGAGCAATTTTGAAAGATTTGATTGTGTTGTGGATAATTACTTTAGAGAGTTTTTGCAAAAGAACTTAAGGATTAGCCATGTTGAGGGGCTGACTTCGTTTTTTCAAAGATTAACTTTATAAACAAAAATATTATTCTGCTTGTTATGGGTGTTCAAAACCAGTTAAAGACATTTGTGTTATTAGCTACACTTACAGCCCTAATGTTGTGGGTTGGTCAGCTTTTTGGACAGACAGGATTTTATTTTGCTATTGTTTTTGTTCTTGTTTTGAATTTTGGTTCATACTTTTTTTCTCACAAGATTGTTCTTAGAATGTATCGTGCAAAAGAAGTAAGCGAAAATGATTATCCAAAGCTTTTTAGAATGATTCGAGAAGTAACAGGCCTTGCAAAGATTCCAATGCCAAAAGTGTATATAATCCCAAGTTCTTCTCCTAATGCTTTTGCTACTGGAAGAAATCCTAAAAACGCTGTTGTTGCAGTCACAGACGGAATCATGGAATTGCTCTCTGAAAAAGAGCTTAAAGGTGTTATAGCTCATGAAGTTTCACACATTAAAAACAGGGATATATTGGTTCAGACAGTTGCAGCCACAATTGCAGGTGTTATATCTTATATGGGTGTTATGGCTAGGTGGGGCGCGATATTTGGCGGTTTTGGCGGAAGAGACGGAGACAATAACATTGGGGAAATATTGGTTATTGCAATCTTGACACCTTTGATTGCCGTGATAATCCAACTTGCTATTAGTAGGTCAAGAGAGTTCTTGGCAGATGAATCAGCTGCAAAAACAATCCATGACCCATATAGTTTAGCAAATGCTCTTGAGAAGCTTGATAGAGGGATACGGCACAACCCTATGAAGTTTGGAAACAAGACAACTTCATCACTTTTCATTTCTAATCCTTTTAGATCGCAGGGGATATTTGCGCTTTTTTCAACACATCCACCTATGAAGGAGAGAATTAAGCGCCTTAAGATGATGAGTCCTTAATTCTTTTTTCCACTGGACCACTGGACATTTGTACACAAGAAGTTTATAAAGAATTTATGTTTATTTTTAAATTATGAAATATTATTTGGATACAGCAATTTGGAGAGATTATTATGAAAATAGAAGTGATAAATATAGGCCTCTTGGTGACTGGGCGCTAGAACTTATTAAAAACATGATTGACGACGGTGATTTTGTACTTTACTCTGAATTTGTCTTAAAAGAACTTAAAATAAAATACACTAAAAAAGAAATAGAGGATATTTTAAATATTGTAAATGAAAAAGATTTACTTATAAAAGTAGACGTTTCAGAAACTCAAATAAAAGAAGCTGTAACTTTGAGCAAACAAAGAAAAATAGCATTTGGTGATGCATTGCATGCAATATTAGCTAGAGATAATAATGCGATTTTAATTAGTAGGGATAAGCATTACTTAGAATTGTTAGATATTGTTGACTGCAGAAAACCTGAAGATTTAATCTAATTTTATACCAAATTTCTTTGCGTATTCTCTTCCAACTTGTTCTCTGATCTTTCTTTCTTGGGCATAATTAGTTTTAGTTTTAGCTTTTCCAAAATACTTTTCAAAATGGGCTTTTAATTCTTCTTTTTCAAGCTCTTTTAGTTTATCTCTCATTGCTTCACGAATAAACTCTGTTCTGCTGTGATAATTGTTTGACTTTACTTGTGAATCTATCTGCTTTAAAAAAGTATCTTCGAGTTTTATATTAATCAAGTTCATATACACATTATATATTCATTGTATATATAAAGCTTTTGGTTATTTATGTCCAGTGATATAGACCATAACCTTTTTATAGAAGATAAAAATAAGTAGTTTTATGCAAACAGCGTACATGTTACTAAATTGCCGGCATGGCAGGGTGAAGTTTGTAGCAAAAAAGCTTGAAAAACTTGAAGAAATCAAAGAGCTTCACGAAATCTTTGGAATTTATGACATAATTGTTAAGATAGAAGCAGAAGATATGATTTCTCTAAAAGAGTTTATTCAAAACAATATCACAATCATTGAAGA
>JAAOYE010000048.1 GCA_018221175.1 Candidatus Woesearchaeota archaeon | reverse complement strand
CTTTTTATCGCGCTTTTTAATTCATTGTAGCTTTTAATTTCTGTGCCGTCAGAAAGTTTGAAGTATTGTTCTGGAGACACCTCTTTTTTACTTGCTAATTCTTCTTTTCTTGCTGCACCGTCGCTTTTACTTTTAGGTTTTTCTTCATGTCCTTTTTGCTTGAGCTTGCGGCGTACCATCCTCAAATGCTTCTTAATATTTTGATTGTCAGGGACAATCTGCAGTGCAGCCAAATACTTCCTTTCTGCTTTTTCGTAAAGCTTGGCCTTGTGATATTCTATTCCAAGCGCATATTTGATGTGTGCGTCTTTTGGATGCTTTTTTCCCATTAGATACAAAAAGTGAATTCTTTTTTTTGCTGTATGAAACTTCTTTAGTTTTCTCTTGACTATCGGCCATACTTTTTCCCTCTTTTCGTGCTCTGGCTTTTCTTTTCTTGTTTCTTTTTCTTCTTTGGGTTTTTCTTCAGAAGAAGCTTCTTCCTTTTCTTTTTCATCCTCTTCTTTTTCTTTTGGCTTTGGAACTTTTGTTGGCTTTTTCTGCTCTTCTTCCAGCACCGCGATTATCTCATCCCTGGACTTTTTGCCTTTTAGCTTGTTTGCAAGTGATGGGACTCCAAGCTTATTTCTTACCCACGCCTCAACATCGTTTTTCTGGTCATTTACAGACTTTGAAAGAATGTTGGCATCAGTCGTTGGAATCACATCTATTAATTCCTGAATTGTTGTTACCTGTTGTCCGTTTGCAAAATTTAATGCGTCTTTAAACTCTGTTCTTAAATCAAAGCTTGTATATTCTTTTTTCTCATCCTGTTTTTCACCAGATTTATCAGGGCTTTTCTTTTCTTCTTCAGCTTCAGCTTTTTCCCTTTCTGCTTTAGCTTTTTCTAGTTCAGCTTTAAGTGTTGCTTCATCAACTTTTTTTCTTTCAAGTTTTGGAGGAGTTTTTCCAATCTTGCTCCAAAGCTTATCAATTCTTGGCCTTATTCCTTCAATATATATTTCGACCATGTTAAAATTCCCGCTTTTTACTTTGTCAAGTGCAAGCTTTAATTCAAGCTTTAAATCAAATACATCCTGCTCTTCATCCTTTTCCAATGCGTCAAGCTCAAATTGGATCTGATCGATAAGGTCATTGTATTTATTATACTGCTCGATTTCATCGTCAGTTAACCGCTCTACAGAGTGTCTGATAGGCTTAAAGGACACAAAGTAGGGTTTACCCCTGTTATACGCCGGGTTTTCAACCATGCCAGAACCAACAGTAGCTTTAACAAGCGACTGCAGCACATCCTTTCCATACCTAGTAGCAATCCTGTCCAGGTCGCCTTCATCTCTTGTTCTCATCTGTATTTCTGTGTTGATGTTAGCCTTGATCTGCCCAACGAAATCAGAGAGTACCTGGGATACCAGCATGACACCGATACCCCATTTTCTAAACTCCCTACAGGCCCTTTCTATCTGCAAAAAGCCTTCGCCACTGCCCCCAAACTTGGGAAGAAGCCTGTGAACCTCATCAAATACAAGCACAAGCCTTAGCTCTCTTGATTCGTCAAAGTTTGCGTGAAACACTTCCCTAATAGCGTTTGCCACATAGATATCCATGTCTTTTGGATCAAGCTTGTGGCATGCAAACACCTGAATTTCTCCTGGCTTCATGTACTTTTTTAGATTGATTAGTTCCCTTGCGTCTTTGATTTGCCTGATGTTTCCGTTGAATGATTTTGCCTCTGCTTGCTTCATGCCAAATATTGAATATAAAGCAAGAATGCTTTTTGCTGTCAGCTTTCTAAGCATACCTGTCCACTGTGCGGTTGGATCAAATACAATAACTGCAACGTCATGCAAAAGCATCTCTTCAATTATTCCTTGTGCAGCAAATGATTTACCGCCGCCTGTAGAACCTGCCACGATTGTGTGAACTTTGAAGTTTTCCAAATTGAAATAAGTCTTGTGGTCGGTTTCTGCGATTTTTCCAACATACACATTTCTTGGTCCAGGCTTTGGCAGTTCTGCGTACTCGACTTTTAAATGATATTTCTTTTTTGACTGAACATTTTCGTAGTACCAGTATCCAGCACCTGTCAAAACAAGCAGGATTGCCACTGCAAGCATTATCCACCACAAAGGTATTTTTCCAAACACCAAATATTTGTAGAATGGAAGCGTCACTTTGAACACTTCACTCACAGTTGATTTTAAATTCAGATAATTTGCCTGAACAGAAATAATGTAATCGCCAGGCTTCATATCCTTTGGAACTTTGAAGTTTTTCAAGATAGAAAATGTTGTTTTTAACTGAACGTTTTCAGTTACTGCCATGTACACATTGTCTCCTGACGGATCTGTTATTGTAAAAAGTAAATTGACAGGATAGGATGTGTCTACAAGCAGGTTTCGAAGAGTTGTTTTGTATTTGAAAATGTCTCCTGGAGTTACTTTTCTCTCAATAGGATCAAGCTCTACAAACAAGGTTTGGACATTAAGCAGGTCTTTGTCAGTTAACTCAATTTTTATTGGTATCTCATCATTTAAAGAGCCGGATATTTCTAATGTTCCATTGTAAACTCCAAGAGGGCCTCTACCAAAAATTCTCATATTTAGGTCTTTGTTGGAGTTTGAATGAAGAACCATCGAGTCAGTCTCAAGCTCAATTAAGTCTGCTGCTTTACCTTCAATAGTAAACTGTAAAGTCACAGATTCATCTTTAAAGCTGTAAAGAGAAACAGTCTCTTCAATGAAATTATCAATTTTTATCCTTCTGTTTATATTTGGTATAGATATTACAAAATCCTGCCCTTCAATAAGCTTTGGCTCTTCAAGATACGGGCCGATTCCTGGCCCAATGCCTGGGCCTTCTTCATCGTTTTGTCCTGGACCTGTATCTGTGTTGTCAGTCTGTCCTGGCCCAATATAGTCCGTCACAGGAGTCATGATGATGTTGTGTATTGTAGTATTGCTCGCATTCACAGTCACGTTCCCAACATAAACCTCATATCCTGACTTTAAAGCTGCAATGACATGCTCTCCTACAGGAGCACTTATATTATAAAACCCAAATGGGTCAGAAAGCACTGTATTGCCAGCAATCATTATTGCAGCGTCTTGAAGCCTTATTCCTGTGCTTGATGAAACGTTTCCAATGACATTTCCATCTCCGCCTGTTATGCCAAGACCTTCAGGACAGTCGTCAAAAGGGTCAGCAGCAAAATAATATGTTGTCGTCGTCATATTGGGTATTGGAAGGAGCATCTGAAAGTTTCGGATTTCTTTTGGATCTGGATAGTATCCCACAGTCCAGTTGTCCAGCACATTAGAGACAAATATTAAAGTTCCAAACGCGTCTTTTAATATTCCTGTGCCAAAAGTTGTAGTGTTTGACATTCCAAAAACATATGTATATACTGTCGGGACATCTATAGAGCTTGGCCCAAGCCGTATGTTCATTGTATTTGTAAATGTGCTTGTTGCAGATGACGTTTCATTTATTCCAAGTCCCAGATATGCATCCACATCTGCAGGTGTCCCTGCAACTATGTTGTTCCAATCAATTGTAGATGGATCTACTGTTGTGGCATAGACTTCATGTGGTATATTGGGTTCATAGCACTCAAACAAAAATGTTTCTCTAAAAAGCACTTCTGCTGGGTCCATGTCTCTTGATTCCTGAAATGTTACAAGAGGAGTCGCAATAGCAATGCCGGATATTCCAGACCAACTCCATGCAGGGCGCCTGTATGCAATATCTATTTCAGTAATATATCCAGCTTCGCCTGCGTGATACGCTGCAAAACCAATGAACTTTGCAATGAATACAGCACCATTTATGCTAAAGAGTATTAAGAAAACTATCAAGATTCTCTTTTTGAGTTCTGGTGTTATTTTTAGTTTTCCTATATCCATTTTTTCCTTAACTTGGTGTCTTTGTTGATATCTGGCTGTAAATATCTCTGATATCCTGCTCAAACACTTTCTTTGAGTTTTCTTTGAGTTTGCTGTATGTTTTTTCCATTACTTTGTAAAGCTTCAATGCGTGCCCTTT
>JAAOYE010000047.1 GCA_018221175.1 Candidatus Woesearchaeota archaeon | reverse complement strand
TTATCAAAACCTGAGATATTAATACCGATACCTGCAGTTGTCCCATTCAACACTGTATTATTGCATTCAAGAGTTATTCCAGAAGCATTGATAATAATCAAGCCGTTTCCAGTGTCAGCAATATTGTACGTTCCATTGCAAAGAACTGTGTCATTATTGATTGTTAGATTATCTACAGGTGTTGTGCATGCAAAAGAATTAAGAGCATAAACTACAAACATAAATCCAAGCAAGAACAATGTTCTTTTCTTCCCCACCATATCATAACCCCTTTTATTGAGAGAAGAAGATTTGTTTTTATTTATAAACTTTTTGAGTAGAAAAAACGTTATCTTTATAAACAACGTCAAAATTCGAATAAACAGAACTTTTTGAGGTGTTTTTTTATATGGAAACCGCAAGACCACTAGATGCGCTAAACGCTGCGCGAAACAAAAGAGTAATAGTAGAACAAAAAAACGGCGGAGTGTTTGTTGGAAAGCTAAAAGCATTTGACATCCACATCAACGCAGTCTTAGAAGACGCAGAAGAGATGGAAGATGGAAAACTTAAAAGAAAGCTTGGCGTCGTATTTATTCGAGGAGACACAATCACAATAATTTCTCCAGCATAAAGGTGTAAAAATTGAGCAAAGGAACAGCTTCTATGGGCAAAAAGTCTGGAAAAAAGTCGCACATATACTGCAGAAGATGCGGAAAGCATTCATATCATGTAAGGCACAAAGAATGTGCAAGTTGTGGCTATGGAAATTCTGCTAAAAAAAGAAGTTTTTCTTGGAAGAAAAAAAAATAAAAAAAGTTTTTATCCTTTGCCAAAGTCGTAAATGACTTTTAAAGCAATGATTACTGCTGCTGGCCCTATAAGTGTTGTTAGATTTTCCAGAAATGCTTCTAGGTAAGGGACTTCTGCAAAGATTTGTCCAAGTCCGCCAGACGCTGCCAAAAAGGCTATTGCCGCGATTAAAAATCCTTGCGCCTCTTTATCTCCCCAATTCAAAAACCCTACAACCAGACCTAGAAATCCTAGAAGATACGCCACCCACGGTGCAGCTGCTACAAATGCAAAGATTAATGCAATTGCGACCCCTCCTAGAAAACCATATGATCCAATTTTGTCTCCAAGTTCAGCCATGATAATTACCTCCATTAAGTTTTGGGAGTGTGTTATCGCTACATTAGAACTATGATTTCACCCCTGTGTTAAACTTTTGATTTAAAGAATTTATAACTATTTATATACTTAAGAATATAGTTTAAATACGATAAATTTTTTTATCTCCACTGGACATTTGTAGACATGAGGTTTAATATTATACATTACCTTGATAAATGGATAAATAAAAGATATAAAAAAGAGTATTATGGAATAAAAATAAGTAAAAAAGAAATAGATAAATTTTTAAATGAATTACCGTTCCAAAACAAAGAAAAGCTTGGAAGAATCTATCGGCGCTTTTATGAGGGGGTGCCGGAGCGGTCAAACGGGATAGATTTTCTAAATAAAGTCCAAGCTTAGGTCGCTTCGAGGTATCTTGCCTCACAGTGAAAGAAACCTATTGGCTTAGTGCCTACGCGTGTTCAAATCACGTCCCCCTCACCATTTTTATTCTAAGTATATTTCATTGTTTTTAGAATATCTGAATTTTTTTAAATAGTACATATACTAAGGGTTTTCTTTTGGTTATACTTTTTTGTGTTGTAACGTCCTTATATCTTACAACTTCTTGTGAAATTTCAACGTTTCGGATTTTTTGTTTAGTATAACATAATTCTTGATATTGTTTAAGTTCTTCTTGAATAGGAATACCTTCATAAATTTCTATATCTTGTGAAGTTCCATTAGGATATCTAAATCTACAGATTTGTGTTTCATAGCTTTCAGGACCAATATGTTTATCAATATAGGTATAAGGTTCTTGAGTTGTAGTTTCTTCAATCTCAGTATAAGAAATTGGTATTAAAGCTATTACAATTAGTAAAGAAATTATTATAACATATTGAAATTTTGATAAGTTCATAATAATAAATTTATTTAGATATATAAAAAACTAACTTTATTTAATATTTTGAAATCACCACTTTCATCTAAAAGTATTTAAAGATTAAATTTCAAAGTAAGTGTTTATGTCACAAAGTAATGAAGGTTTTCATCATTTACATAAAAGAAAAAGAGTTCATCAAAAACTCCAACAATTTCCTCATCCAGAGAAATGGAAAAGAGTGGTTGACGATTCAGTTTACATTGCAGGAGTTATTGGCCCTTTACTTACGCTCCCTCAAATTATTAAGATTTGGGTGAATAAAACCGTTGAAGGAGTTTCATTAATTACTTGGTCTGCATTTTTAGCATATTCTATTGTGTGGTTAGTTTATGGAATAACACACAAAGAAAAACCATTAATAATTGCATATGTTCTTTGGGTAATTCTACAAATAATGGTTGTCGCTGGAATAATAATGTTTGGTTAGATTCTAACATAATCTTTAAATAGAATCTCTAAATCACCTAGGTAATGCTCTCAGACAAAGAAACCAAGGCGCAGCTAAAAAAAGAAGCTTCAAAAAACCCAGACAATTACTATGCTACAGCGGTTTTGAAAAAATACGGCTTTATGAGAAAGCGCTGCACATGCGGAATATTCTTTTGGACTGTGAATGTTGACCAGCACAAATGCGGAGACAGTGCGTGCAGCGGAGGCTTTAAGTTCTTTAAGGACAACCCTGCAAAGAAAAAACTTTCATTTCTTGGTGTTTGGAAAGAGTTTGCAAAGATGTTTGATGGCCTTGGATACACGCCAATAGACAGATATCCTCTTGTTGCAAGATGGAGAGATGACATGGAATTTACAATAGCAAGCATCGCAGCGTTTCAGCCATATATTGTTTCTGGCGAGGTAGAGCCGCCGGCAAACCCGCTTGTAATCCCCCAGTTTTGCCTTAGATTTGGCGACATTGACAATGTTGGAATAACAGGCAGCCACATGACCTGCTTTAACATGATTGGACAGCACATGTTTGTACCGCCAGACAAATGGAACCAGGACAGGGTTTTTGAAGATATCAAGAAATGGCTAAACGACGGGCTTGGACTTCCTGACGCGGAAATCACATTTCACGAAGACGCATGGGCAGGCGGCGGCAACTTTGGGCCGTGCATGGAATACTTCTCACGAGGCGTTGAGCTTGGAAACCAGGTATACATGCTTTATGAGCAAACACCAGAAGGGCCAAAAGAGCTCAAACTCAAAGTTTTGGATATGGGAATGGGAATGGAAAGAAACGCCTGGTTTACACAAGGCGTCCCCACAATATATGACGCCAACTTCCCTTATGTTATGAAAAAACTGCGAGAAATAACAAGGATAGAAACAGATGATGAAATAATAAAAAAATATGTTCCTTTAGCAGGATATTTGAATATAGACGAGGTTGATGACATCAAAAAAGCATGGGACAGTGTTGCAAAAAAAATAGGGGTATCAGTAGAAAAACTAAAAGAAGTAGTTTTGCCAAACGCAGCCTTGTTTTCAATAGCAGAGCACGCAAGAGGACTTTTGATAGCTTTATCAGACGGAGCGCTTCCCTCAAACACAGGAGGGGGATACAACCTAAGAGTTCTTGCAAGGCGCGCACTTAGCTTTATAGACAAATACAAATGGAAAATCGACCTTGGAAAAGTTTGCAAGTGGCACGCACACGAGCTAAAAGGGGTTTTCCCGGAACTCTCGCAAAATCTGGATGAAGTAAAAAACATAATCAGAGTAGAAAAAAGAAAATATGAGCAGACAAAACAAAGAGGAGCACAGCTAGTTTCACAGATGATTAGAAAAGGGAAAATCACAGAAGAAATGCTTTTAAATGCTTATGATTCTCACGGCGTCACGCCTGACATTGTAAAAGACGAAGCAACAAAAACAGGTGTTGATGTTATTGTTCCTGACGACTTCTACGCGAAAGTCTCAGAGATGCACGAGAAAAAAGAGAAAGTTTCTGCGTCTACTGCAGAGAAAAGATATGAAATCCCCCAAGAAATACCTGAAACAGAAGCGCTTTTCTATAAAGACTACAAAAATTTGGAGTTTGAAGGCAAAGTCTTATTTGCAAAAGAAGATTACTTGGTTTTAGACAGGACGGCTTTTTATCCAACTTCAGGCGGCCAACTTCACGATGTTGGAACCATTAACGGAAACGAAGTTCACGAAGTCGTAAAACATGGACCGCACATAATCCACCTTGTAAAAGGCGACTTCAAAAAAGGAGAGGAAGTTAGCGGCAGAGTCGAGTTTGACCACAGAAGACAACTCGCCCAGCACCACACATCAACACACATTATCAACGCTGCTGCAAAAAAAGTTCTTGGAAACCACATCTACCAGGCCGGGGCAAGAAAAACAAAAGAAAAAGCGAGTTTAGATATAACTCACTTTGACAGCATATCAGATGATGTGCTTCAAAAAATTGAAGACGAAGCCAACAAGATAGTTGAAAAAAACATTGATGTCAAATCGTTTTTTATGCCGCGAACCGACGCTGAAAAAAAATACGGCATGAAAATCTACCAAGGCGGAGCAGTCCCTGGAAAACAAATAAGAATCGTTGATATTGGAGGAATAGATATTGAAGCATGCGGCGGAACGCATCTGCATCAGACAAGTGAAGCTGGCAAAATCAGGATTTTGAAAAGTTCTAAGATATCTGACTCAATCGTTAGAATCGAATTCACTGCAGGAAGCGCAGCAGTTGACATTGGAAAATCAAAAGATGCTGTGCTTCATACAGCTGCAGAAATCCTTGGTGTTTCTGATGACATGGTTCCAGCACGGGCAGAAGAACTTTTTATCAAATGGAAGCGAAGCAGAAAATTATCCAAAAAGAAAAAAGACGTTGACCCAGCAGAACTTGAGCTTGTTTCTTCAGACAAATTCAAAGGCGACGCTTTGGCGGAAACTGCAAAGATTCTTCAAACACAAGTGGAGCATGTGCCAAAAACAATCCAAAGATTTCTAAGAGAACTTGATGATTTTAAGAATAACGCTGCGAAGTAATACCTAATTGCCCTTTCATATCTCTTCTTATTTCCCATAAATTCTTAAATTTGTTGCGGCTTTTTCGGTTTATGTATGCTTCTATCCCCTGTTCTAATGCGGTTTCTAATGCGCCTTCATCATTGCTTACAACAAATATGTTTCTTGGCCGGTCTAATTTTCTAACTAAACTTACCAGGCCACGCCAATGCTCTTGAGGGTCTTCCTGTCCATTCTTAGAGTAATGTGAAGATAAGATTACTGCGTCATAAACATTTTTTATTATGCCTGCTTTTGCTTCATCATCAGTAGAAACAACATCAACAGCGCTTAGTCCTTTTGTTTTTTTAATCCAATAAACATCCGAATCCCCCAGTATTTCTTTGTTTTGAACGATTAAGATTCTTGCCATATCATCAAAGAAATAATATTTCATATTTAAATATAGCAGGATTTAAATAGGAAAAGAATTGAATAAATAATATGAACAAATTAGCTTTATTTGACATTGATCATACTCTGCTTAAGCCTTCTAAAGTGCATCACGAATCTTTTGAATATGCTCTTCGAGAAGTTTATGGGATAAAAGGCAAAATGCATGATGTAAATGCGCACGGACTATCTGACAGGCTTATTGCAATCAAGGTTTTGAAAATGCATGGCGTAAAAAATAATTTGATTAGAAAAAACTTAGATAAAGCGATGAAGGTTATGCAGGAGTATTACAGTAAAAATATGAGAAAAGAAAAGTTGATTGTTGAGCCTGGCGTGAAAAAACTTTTGGATGCTTTGCAAAAAAAAGGGGTGATGCTTGGACTTATCACTGGGAACTTGCAAAGCATTGCAATGGATAAAATGAGGCATCTTGGCTTTGACAAATACTTTAAGTTTGGAGGTTTTGGAAGCGACGGCACAAAAAGAAAAGACCTTGTTAAAGCTGCCATTAAAAGAGCAAAACTTTGTGGTTTTAAAAAGAAAATAAAAAACGTTTTTGTCTTTGGAGACACGCCTGTTGATATTTCTGCTGGAAAAGCAAATAAAGCTGTAACTCTAACTGTTGGCACAGGGCACTATTCCTTGTTTAGACTGAAAAAGGCAGGTGCTGACTTTGAATTCAGGGATTTGACAGATACAAAAAAGATATTGGATGTTATTGTCTAGAACCACACATACACCCATTTTTGTCTATTTCCATATTGTTAAACTTAATGTTAATGAATTAACAAAATAGACTTATTCTGTATTTTTAGTTAACGCGTTAACTTCTAGAATTCCCAAAGACCTTTCTGGCTTTTATCGTATTTTTCCAGGCGTTTTGGCGGGCTTACTTTGACGTACTTGAACTTCCAGTCTTTTAGCATTTTCTCTGCGTTTGTGGAAATGTTTGGTGCTGCCAAGACCCCTTTGACTTTTTTTACGCCTTTTAGTTCTTTAATTTTTTCCACGTATCTGCGCAACTGTGTTACGCATGACAGCCCTGCTGTGTATCTTTTGCACTCAACTATGACGAGTTCCTTTTTCTTATTATGGCCAAAGACATCTATAAAGCCGTATTTTGTGTGCTCTTCTCTTGAAAGCGGTTTGAAGTCTTTTGATATGGCTTTTGGGTTTTTGTAGATATAGTCTGACATATCTTTTTCGTTTCCTTCCAAAAGAAGTTTTTGTCCGTCCTCCAAGCGATGTGATATGAAGTTGTGGATTAAGAAAATGTCGATTTCCAGATAATCTTTGAATTTTAGGTTTTGTGAACTTATTTTTACTCTCCCTTCTGCTTTTTTAATTTCAATCTTTGAGCCGTCTTTCATATAGTTTACTGGTGTTGGGCCTTCTGGCTGATGGACAAGTATTGAATTGTCGGATTTTATTATTATGATTCTGTCGCCTGCTGGAAGGATTGCTTCTGCTCTGCCTGAGTATTTTACTTCACACTGGCAAAAGAAAGTGATGCAGTCGTTTGATTTAAGCGCCTGCTTTGTTTTTTCTATAAAGTTTTCAAAGTCCATGGAAAGAAGATTTGGTAGTTATTTTAAAAGGTTTTGATATAAACCCTAAGTTTAAATATAAAATAGTAATTAATTCTTTTATGGCAGAAAAAATTATGTGTAGATTATGCAAGGTTGAAAAAGAGCCTGGTATGACTGCAACCAACAATTCAATGATTTATTGGCAAAAAGGCAAGCCAGGACTGTTCAAAGGGCTTTTTACAAAGGCAGAGCCTGTAATTTCTTACGCCTGCCCAAAATGCGGCGGGATAGAAATGATTAAAGTAAAAAAAGAAAAATGAGAAATAAGTGGGTTGTGCGCGTGCTTGTAGGAGCCATATTTGCAATACTTTTGTTCTTATTTTCAAAACCAATACTTTTCTCAATAACCTTTCTTGTTATCGAATGGTTTTGGCCAAGGATTAGAGCAAAGCTAAGCTTGTATCCATTGAATTTTATTTATCTGGATATTGAATTCTTGACGTTTGGAACGATCATTCTTGGATATTTTTACGGACCTTTTTTTGGTGTGTTTGTTCCTTTGACTATGGCTATTTTAGAAGCTGCATACTTGTTTAGAATCGGCTGGGGTTTTGACTATGTAGGAAAACAGATAGGGATACACATTTTGATAGGTCTTTTGGCTGCAATATTTTCAACTGCGCCCTTTGCAACAGTCGCTATATCCCTTTTAGTAGTGCGATATGGTCTTGACATCGGAATTGACTTCTTGAGAGGATTTTTCATGTTCCCAACTTTTCCATCTGCAGTCTTGAATTTTATTATTTTCGTGTTTTTGTTTGGAAACTACAGCGAAGAGATAGTAGCAATATTTTCTAAATAACTGCTTGCAAAACAGATTAATAGATATGAAAAAAGCAGTAAGGCATTATTTGAATAGTATACTTTATTAAAAACAAAATTAATTCTTTTTAGTTATGAACATAGGAAAACTAAAACTTAAGAATAATTTATTCTTGGCGCCGATGGCTGCTGTAACTAACGCGCCTTATAGAGTTATGTGCAAAAAGTATGGTGCTGGGCTTGTTTACAGTCCTCTACTTGATGAGGATGGCGTGATTAAGGCATTTGACATGTTCAATGACTTTACACCTGATGAAAGACCTGTAGGTGGACAGCTTGTTGGCAGAGATCCTAAAAAGATGGCAGAGGCTGCAGAGATTATAGAAAAACATGTGGATTTAATTGATATAAACTTTGGGTGTCCTGACAAAGATGTCCTTGGGAAAAAAGCAGGTGCATACCACATAAAACACCCAGAAAAAATTCATTCGATTGTTTCAAGTGTAAAAGACGCAGTAAACATCCCAGTAACAGCCAAGATAAGGATTGGCTGGAACAATCAATCATTAAACCACATCAAAACATCCATGATAATTGAAGACGCTGGAGCAAACGCTATAGCAGTTCACGGCAGAACAAAAGAGCAGCTATACTCAGGCAAAGCCAACTGGACTGCAATAAAACAGGTAAAAGAAAACGTAGATATCCCAGTTATTGGAAACGGGGACGTCAACTCTCCAGAAAAAGCAAAAGAAATGCTGGAATTTTCAGACGCTGTAATGATTGGAAGAGCAGCCATGGGCAACCCTTGGATATTTGGGCAAAGCAATGATTTCTTAAAAACAGGAAAATACAAAGCAGTTAGTCCAAAAGAAAAAATTGAAGGTTTTTTTGAACTGATAGAACTATACAGATTATACAAAGAAGATTTCAAATTCCCAGAACTAAGAACGCATGCTTTATGGTTTACAAAAGGAATTAAAGACTCAAGAGAGCTTAGAAGGAAAATGCTCACTATGCAGCAGGAAAAAGAGCTGTTGAAAATGTTATCAAAATTTCTATTGACTGTATAATCTAGCACCCTCTGTTATCAAAAGGATTATTATCTAAATGATACTGTGATTCATCTATATCTGATTCACTTGAAGGACGTATTGTTATAAGATTACGAAACTTATCAAGAAATTCGCCAACAGGATCCAGTAAGGGTGTGCCCATATATCTAAAAGTTTCAAGATAGTGGGACTCATAATTAGGGAATATTAGACCTTCATCATGATTACTTGCCATTTTTGCTGAAATATACCTTATAAATTTCATGATTGAGTAATTAATTAGACAATTTTATTTAAAGTTTTCTACTCTATAGTAAAGATTTTTATATTAGTGGTTGATTCTTTGCCAAGTTAGGGGGTAAAAATGAGTTCATTAAGATGCACTAATTTAAGAAAGAACTGTATGTACGTAGCAAGAGGTTCTACAAGAGAAGAGATAAAGCGAAAAATGATGATTCACATTGTTAAGTACCACAAAGAAGAACTAATTTTGTGCAATACAGAAGTGAAAAACATGATTTCTAGGCGCTTAAATAATAATATTAAAAGCTTAAGATTTGTTACTGCTTAAAACTCCCACAGTTTTTTCTGTGTTTTGTGTTCGTGAAGAAGTTTGCTGTTTTTTAAAATAAGATTCAATTCATAACTAAACTTCTTTTTAAAAATCTTTTTTGCATATTCTAACATTTTTTCTTTTGTTTCAAAAAGTACTGGTTTTGAGCGCATAGCATTTCTTACTGCTTCTCTTACAACCCAGACGCCAAGAGGCGCCCAGTAATCGTTTGTGATAAACCTAAGTGCCAGTGCAAAGCCCTGCCTTTTTTCATGTTTAAAACGCTCTAATATTGCTAAACGACAAGCATAATATCCACCTGCAGTTTCTGTGGCATAACTTGTTCTGCCGTTAAATCCTTCTACATCATGCATATATTTTTGTGAATCAACATGCATTTCAAAAAGCTCATATGACCAGACTTCAGGAAACATCAAGATTAGAAAATAGTTTCCAAGGTTGCCCCCAAAGTATGCTTTAAAGTCACTTATTTCATTATATTCTCTGATTTCCTTAAAGATGTCTTTTCCAAGGGTGTCGTCAACTGCTGTTATTGCCCAGCGTGTTGGGACCATTCTTCTCTTTTCTTTTGTTCCAAGATTCCCTATGGATAATATGTCTTTTAGATAGTGCTCGTCAAATCCTTTCTTAAAAAGTGTAGAAAGTCCTTGTTCTGCCTTTAGGTCTGTGTCAGATGTTATTTTGTCTACTTTTGTGGGTATTTTTGGGTTTTCTGTTATCTCTGCTTTTTTTAGCTTTGTTGAAGGGCCGTGCGGCATTATATCCTGGTTGAAAGTGAGTGAGAACTCTGGCTTTTTTTCAAGGTTTATCTCAACATCTACAGGCTTTGTGGCCATTGCGACTTCTTTTCCCATATCTATTAGTTTTTCGTCAAAAGATTTTATGTTAGCCTTGAAATTAGAATTTATTAGCTGTGTCCTTAAGTCAATAATTTTTTGTATGTCATAACCTTTAATAGTCCAGTCAATTGGCGCGTCCTGCTCTGTGTAGTCTTCTGTGGACAAAAATCCAACATTGACGTCAGGATAGCCGTAGCGCCCTACAAATATGCTTGGTGCTTCTCCAAAATAGTCTTTTTTCAGATTTAGGTTTGCTTTTTTTTGTGCAGAAATCTTTGTTATTAGAGGACAAAACGTTCTCCCGCAAAAGTTTCTACCCTTGCACTGGACGCATTCAATGTTCATATATTACTTAAAGAATGAAATTTATTAAAAAGATTACTTTTAATTTACTGGATTTAATGCTTTTTCAAGGCTTGATGC
Organism: Candidatus Woesearchaeota archaeon; assembly: GCA_018221175.1. Classification (GTDB taxonomy): domain Archaea; phylum Nanobdellota; class Nanobdellia; order Woesearchaeales; family BM511; genus JAAOYE01. Next base: position 1,374 of record JAAOYE010000047.1, on the reverse strand, counting down.
TTGAATGTAAATTTTATTGCCAGGTTTAATAACACCGACTGGGTTTCCTTTAATTGATACTACTTTGTTATACCCTAATTCTGAAAAATTATCTCCTTGTTCTAAATCCCATTCATTAAACTTCTCTGTTATATTTGAAGGATTATCCTCCTTCTTTACAATATAACTAAAGATTGTTTCTCCTTTTGAATTTTTAAAAGGTTCTTTGATGAATTTACCTTTATTTCTCCTATCAACTTGTTCATCCACTAAAACATTTGGTATCCCTTCTATAAGCAAGGCTTTCCTATTTGAGCGTGTCTTAAAAGCATAATCTATGCATGCTTTATTTGAACTTGATTGCCAAAATGGGTATTCAGCATTATTTTGAAGCCACCTTTTAGCAGTGTTCTTAGCTACAACAGGTAGATGATGTGCGGTTGCAATATATTCAACTAAATCAGATTTCTTTTCTTTCCATACTTCTTCTAAAACAGAAAGTTCTCTTTCATTAAGATTTTCAACTAAGTAGGATATATTATTAATTGCAAATAATTGTGCTGCTTTAAAGTGATCATTTCCTTTTAAATTTATTACGCTCCCTGGAATCCTATATTCTTCTGGAAGTGCTTGATTAATAATTGATGCACCTCTAATTTCATCTGCATGAAAAATTGCATACTCAGTAAATTGAAAAGGACCAAAAGATGTTTTTTTATCGTGTAATGCTGGAATAAGCTCGATATACTCTCTTCCTGCCTTTCTTAAAAGTGTATCTAGAACTGCTTTATTGATCATACCATTTTTTGTAGGCATTAGTTCTGTAAGACCATATGCTAAAATATCTGTTCCATCAAACGATTTGGATATATTTTCTACAAGACTTCTTTTTCTTTGAGAAGATAATCCTCTAAGTTCTCCTGCTTTATTCCAGTCAAGATTATCATTTATATCATTGACAACAACATCAATCTCATTAATATACTGTTCAATAGTCATGTGTGTAGCATCTTTTTGCGAATAACTTTTAACTTGATTGTTAATTATTTCTGATACACCACCATTACCTTTAGATTTTCTTAGTTTTTCTTGCCATAATTTTTCAAGGTTTTTTTCAAAATCCGTATTTAATTCTTTTCCAATAACAGTATTGTCTTCAACCCCTAGTATTTTTGCGTTAAGATCACTAACTTTTAATCCCCACAATGGTTCAATGTTCTTATGAGAATATTTAGTTAATCCTTCATAACCATTTTCTCCGCCACCTATTGCTCTTTGTTCGATTTTATAGGCTGGTCTGATATGTGAAGAAATATCTGAGAATTGATTTTTAATAATTCCATATGCAGCGTTTGCTATTAAGATTAAAGATAGCGATGTTACTGCCATTGTTCC
>JAAOYE010000046.1 GCA_018221175.1 Candidatus Woesearchaeota archaeon | reverse complement strand
GACACCACCCACGACACCACCCACTAACTGAAGAATGAAGACCCGACACCACCCACGACACCACCCACGACACCACCCATTAGACTAAAGTCTCTACTTCTTTTTATTTTGATTTAAGTGTATATTTTTATTGCAAACCTGATTTGTCGTATGTCGAGCCTCGACCCTAATCCGTTATGATTATCAAACCTACATTATATAATTTATGAATTCTGTAAAATTTAAATTATAGATTTAATCCCATACAGGAGCAAGAAAATAAAAATAATGCAAAATACGATTTACTGTGCTATTATTGACAATATATTGCGAAATAACTAAGTAAATTGCTTGAAAGGGGTGTTTTGATATGCTAATCGAATTTAACCTTACAAATTATCTCTCTATTCGAGAACAGACAACATTAAGTCTGGTTAAAGCAAAAAGCCAGGAACTAGAAAGTACGAACACTTTTTCTCCTGGAACCTCCGCAACACCTGCACTACTGCGAAGCAGTGCACTTTATGGTGCCAATGCAGCTGGAAAGTCCAACTTCGTTAAGGCTCTAAAGTTTATGAAGAAATTTGTAATGCGTTCTGCTAGAGAAAGCCAAGCCGGAGAAAAGCTAGCCGTTACAACATTCTTACTAGACGAAACAGGCAGAAAAAAACCCAGCGAATTTGAGGTGACCTTTGTTAGCCAAGGGGTTCGCTATCAGTATGGATTCGCAGTAACACAAGAGCGAATTATTGAAGAGTGGCTACTGGCTTATCCCAAAGGTCGTCCACAAAGATGGATTGAGCGAGCTTATGATGAAAAATCGCAAGCTTATGTATGGGGTAAAATGGACAAACTTTCAGGACAAAAGCAACTATGGCAAACTGCAACACGGTCTAATGCATTGTTTCTTTCTACAGCTATTCAACTAAATAATCAACAGCTCACACCTGTATTTGAATGGTTTTCTTCAACACTTCATGTTGTTGGTCTCGGTATTTGGAGTCCAAGCTTTTCCATTGAACTATGTGAAAATTCAGAAACAAAAAATACAATTATTGGATTTCTAAAAGCCGCTGATGTAGATATTGATGATATTCAACTTAAAAAAGAGAAGTTTAACAAGGAAAACTTGCCGAATGATATGCCAGATGAAATCAAAAAACAAATCGAAAAAGAAATCGGGGATGATTCTTTTATTAATGTTAAAACAGCCCATTCTCTATCGAGTGGGAAAAAGGTTTTTTTTGATATGGAAAATGAATCTGACGGCACGCAGAAAATTTTTGCACTCGCCGGACCATGGATAGATACTCTGAAGAATGGCTATGTGCTTGTTATTGACGAGCTACACGACAATTTGCATCCATTAATGGTGAAGTTTCTTGTTAACCTATTTCATTGTAGGGAAACCAACCCTAAAAATGCGCAACTTATTTTTACAACACACGATACGTCTATCCTTAATCAAGAAGTATTTCGTCGTGATCAAATCTGGTTCTGTGAAAAGGATAAAGATCAAGCATCAAAACTATACCCTCTGACAGATTTTAGTCCGCGTAAAGGTGTGGAAAATTTGGAGCGAGGTTATCTATTAGGTCGCTATGGTGCATTACCATACTTGAAAAATGTAAAAATGGCAATGAGGTGTTGAGTGGGCAGCGATGACCTTTTTCACAAACGTAAAGCAAGAAGGGCACAGGACTTAGCACGCAGGAAAGCCCGACGCGCAAGTTATGACCGAGTACTTATTGTCTGTGAAGGCGCCAAAACTGAGCCGAACTACTTACGGAACCTGATTGATTCCCTTGAGTTAAACACAGCGAATGTCGAAGTGGATGGCGACAGTAGTTCCAGCCCTATTAGTGTAGTTGAACATTCAAAGAAAAGATACAGCGAGGATAAACGCACAGGGGATTCATTTGACAGAGTGTTCTGTGTATTTGATAAAGATACCCATGCAAGTTATAAGCAAGCGCTTAGTGTGGTTTTAGCGGCAAAGCCTAAAAAAGTATTTGAGGCTGTCACTTCTGTGCCATGCTTTGAATATTGGTTGCTTTTACATTATAAATATACAACTAAGCCATTTGTAGTATCCGGCTCAAAAAGCTCTTGTGAGAACTTAATAGATGAATTAAAAAAGTATTTCCCTTCCTACTCAAAAGGCAATAATGATATATACAAAGAAATAGAAGGTCAAACAGCTCAGGCAATTGCCTGGAGCAAGCAGGCACTTAAAGAAGCAAACAAAATCGAAAGGGATAACCCCTCTACCTTAATGCATGAATTAGTAGAATATCTGCAACATCTAAAAGATTAGGTTAGAAAGATCCAATTGAGAAATTGGGGGAAATAATATTAAAGAGCAGATATAGAATTAAATTAAGCTACATCCAATGTCAAATTTACTTGAAATCACAGGCGATGATATAGCAAGGTGAGGTCTGATGTCAATAGTGGACACCAAATCACTCATGCCGACAATCTTTTTTCATAGAACTGTTTTTCATAGGCAGCAGG
>JAAOYE010000045.1 GCA_018221175.1 Candidatus Woesearchaeota archaeon | reverse complement strand
GCTTTTTCAAGTATTTATGATCGCTTAGATGGATTTCAATATAATCACTGTTTTTAATCCTTGCAACGAGAAGTCTTTTATCAGCTATCTTATCTATAAAAAGAATAAAGTTTCTATGCTTTTTTGAGGCAAGAGGAATATGTTCTATCTCTCCATTTTTAACTTTTTTACACCACTCAAATAATTTTTTTTCATATCCTCTTTTAAATTAATAAAGTATTTGTCAAATTCTTTATTAAAAATTAATTTATCATTTTCAAATACTTCTCTGATTTTTTCTTTATGATTCATGCTATCAGAGCCTCTTGATATGTGTTAAGATAATATTTTAAATGAGAATTTTTCTTAAAGCTTAAGATATCTTCTTTTAGAACTTTATTATAGGATACTAATTCTTTTTTTAAGTATGTCTTTTTGTATTTTTTTAGTATTTCCTTTATCATTTTTCTTAATCTTTTCAGCTTTTTTTCTTTTGTTAATCTAAAAAATTTTTCTGTTTGAAAAAATAATTCTTCTGATGCGGGCAAAGACTCATTTTTTATGTAAAGATAATGAAAGAATATATCCCTAACATCCTTGGCAGCATCCTTTTTTTTAATTATCAAAAGGGCTGTTTCTTGAAATAGGTTCATGTAATCGAAAATACTCATTTTTGGACTTTCATATTCTTTTGGAATTATAAAATTGCTAATAGAACTTCTAGACGCGCTTTGAATTAACGGTGTTTTTAAAGCATTTTTAGAAATAAAAATATAGTGTATTTTTCCTTCCTTTATTTCTTTTCTTTTTCTTTTTGATATAATAAAAACATCTATATCCTTAAATCTATTTGAAAAAAGAAAGCTTCCGCTTAAAAATGCTTTTTCCCCTCTTAACTCTTCAAAAATATTAAATGCGATTTCTAGCCTTTTTTTGATGATTTTTGCACTATTTATAAATATCTTATTTTCAGTTCTTATTGACATCATTGCTCTTAACTTTGGTTTTATGCTCAAATACCACTGGTTATAGTCGGAGTTTGTCAATTTCTTTGAATCTACTCTTTTTTGTATTATTTCAATTTGTTTTTCTGTAAAGATAATAGGAACAAAAAAATCTTTGTTTTTTATTATAAGATTTATAACTTTTTTATCCATTTTGTATCTAATAAGATATATTCCTATATAAAGATTTCTATTTTTTTGAATATTTAGTATATATTCCTTATTAAATTTTTTAAATGCGTGTTTTTAGGTAATTTTAAATAATAATAATCTCAGAATTTTATAGAAGACAACATTTTGAAAATGGGCGGAGTTAAAAAGAGGCTTTTATTGGGATTATTTCTAGCTTTGCTTATGCTTCCAACTGTTTTATCAGATTGCACTGCTTACTCAAGTGAAATTTTTTGCAGTGATATTAGGGGGTCGTGCTTCGAGTTTCAGTGCGGAGGAGGTCTTAACTGGCATCTTCTTTCAGTCAAAGACACAACGATTAACAGCGACAACCCTGACCAGAACAGATCTTCATCTCTCTATATGGACATAGGCTCAACATTAAATTCCATAAGATATTCTCTTATTAAATTCAACTTGTCAAGTATTCAACAAGGAGCTATTGTTGAGTCAGCAATACTGCATGTTAACGTGTTTGAAGCTGCGAGCGGAGAAATCTTGGATGTATTCATTTATCAAATTAATGAATCATGGCCAGAAAACGCGACGTGGAACACAGCGCCAACAACAACTCAAAACCCTCTTTATCAAACAACAATCAATCTAAGCATGGCCCCATACTGGGCAGAAATAGACATAAAAAACATGACAATAAGCTGGATAGAAAAAGGGCAGCCAAACTATGGGATGCTGCTTAAATCAAACATAACAGGAGTAAATAAATACGCTAGGTTGTCAACTAGAGAACATGGGTCATTCCAGCCGCTGCTTATAATAAATTATAAAACGCCAGCACTAATAGCATCAGAGGCGGATAAAGAGATTATTGAACAACCACCAGAAAAAGTACCTAAAAGAGGCGGTGGAGGAGGTGGGGATATTGCTGTTGATGAAGAATCTATTGTTGAAGAAATTGTTGAAGGAGAAAAGTTTTTTTCTGAATTGAT
>JAAOYE010000044.1 GCA_018221175.1 Candidatus Woesearchaeota archaeon | reverse complement strand
TTTCAGTTTATTTATTCTCTTCGATCTTCTACTTCCTCATCGGCACTCTCATTGGCTATTTGGTGTTGAAGTTTAAGAAGAGGTAATTACTTTATTTTCAGACGATGAACGTCAACTAAGAGGTCTCTTTGGCCGTTGTCTAATCTTGTAAGCCTTGGGTTTCTTACATCAACATACCACTCTGGGCCTTGTGTAAATATGTCTCCAAACCTTGTTCCGTCTACTGTCATTTTAGAATATGATTCTTTTGCAAAATTTACGTTTGGAATGCTTTTAGCTGCATGATTACCCCTAATTTCGAAAACTCCTGGCTCAAAGCTTGATTCCAAGTCAGGAACAGAAATTAATTGACCCATTCCATTTGCGTCTTCAAACCCTTTTAGCCTGTAAAACTTCATATCTTCGCCTTGTGTTAAGATTCTGGATGTTCTTGTGGATGTGAGTATACCAAGTTGGTACTTCCATCTAAAAGTTGCATTTAAATATTCGGGGTGAGCCAGTAAAATCCTATAATCTAATTCGTTTATAATAACAAGTTCTTTAGCTCTTTTTAATCGTTTTGTAGATATTGATAACATTTTTTCAATTCCCTCACTCATAGATTTTACACCGCTTAGTTCATATTCTTTCTCAGACCCTAGCTTAATTTCATCTCTAAAACGTGGATATTCAGACATGTCTGCAACAACAACAGCATTTTCAAAGCCTATATCATCTTGAGGACAAGCAGACATAGATATTAAAGGCCTATATGACTCGCCATTTACTTCCACAAATATTCTTTTTTCCACCATTTTCATAACCTCGGATTTTGCATTTCTACTATTTCTACAAGCCTTGTTGCGTATTTGTTGTCTACATCACCACAAACTGGTAAAGGTTTTTGGGATTTTGGTTTTTCTTTAAATACTTTATAGGCTCTTTGAATTGCATCTTTAAATATATCTACTCTTTTAAGTTCCTCTATGGGCTCGTAGTGCCACCCATTTTTATGGCTTACCCCATAATATTTAGTTATTGCGCCTTCTGCATATCTTTGATAGTCAATTAACATATCCTGAAATATTTCATCTACATTACTCTTATTTTCAGATGAAATCGCTCCATTCATAATAGCGTTCATTTGTCTAATTATTGTTTTTGTTACCTCTTCTGCCATTTTGTTTAGTCCTTTATCTGGGTCATCTGGATATTCATAAGTGTGCTTATGGTCATATATCCCCAAATCTATTTGGGCAATTCCAAACTTTTTTCCAAAAAGTTCGTTAATAGAGCCAATTTCCAAACCCCAATCTGTTTGTATGGGTATACTGCCAGCAACATTAGAACGCATAGCAAACTCTCCTGCTAATGGATATTTAAAAGTCTGTGCAAATTCTAGATAATCTCTTAGTTCTTTTTTATCATAAGATTTTTTCCCGCTAACATCAGCAAAGTGTTTTTTTAAAGCAGCCAAGAGTGGGCTGACTAGAAGCCTTGTAACTCTTCCTTTTAACTCATGCTGACCACTATCTATTTGTTCAAGTCTTGTGTAATATGCTTTAACAAAATCATAGCCTTTTTTGAAGTTTGGATCAACAATCGGTGCAATTAAAGATAATGGAATATGCTCTCCAAATATTTGTCTTTCTCCATGGCTTGGGATAATATCTGAATCCCATAATACAAATGAACTTCCTCTTGCCGTTGCATAACGATATAGAAGAGATGTCCACATATTGCTTCCTTTACCTCGCAATGACGGGATTGGAATCCTCTCTTTTTCTCTCATATCTTCATACAATTCCAGCATTTCTGGAGAATCATTCCAAATAGCAATACTTCCAGGTATCTCTCTAATTAGACTCGATGCTTTTTCAAACTCACTTTTTGTTTTGGCCATATCAACGCCTTGAATTAATGTATTTATAACTGGTCCTCTTTTTTGCAATCCTTTTATAATATTTATTTGATTTCCAAAAACTTCTGTGTTTGTAGCATCAGCAAAGGTAGTAGGGATAAAACCTGTAATCTGATGTTTAAAAGCATGTGCTACAACATCATCCAGGTATCCCTGACTCAATTTACCCATATCACATGTAAATTTATCTTGAAAAACACTCATGTCGAAAAGAAAAAGAATTTTTATTTATAAACTTTTCCGTGTTTGTCACTATCTGATAGTAGCTTAGATTAACAAAGTTTTTATAGATAAAACATTAGTTTTAATATTTATGGACAATTATGTGGCGGGAAATCCAAAAAAGCAAAGAGGCCCAAATTTAGGACACAAAGTTCTTTATCCTTGTTTATTTGGCTTGGCATTAATTGTAAATGGATGCGCAATTTCAAATATGGCAAATCCCATAGATTATTTAATAAATTATTATAATCCTGAAGACACAAATAAAATCTATACTGATAAGGATCCATGTAATATTAAATATGAAGAAGAAAAACAACGAATTTTTGAAAGAATTGTTGAATCTGACTCTCTTTAACGAAAAGAAAAATGAAAAAGAAGTACTTTCTTATTCTAATCATAATATTTTTGCTTGTTGTCATTTACTATGCTGCGCCTCCTCCAGAAGGAAGCGGATGCATAAATGATGCTGCAAGAGCAAACAAGTTTTGCAGTGAACTTAGCCAAGAAGAGTGCGGCACAACAATCATTCCACAAGAATACTTTCATTCTTTAACAGGCGATAATTACACCTGCAGATGGTCGCCATCAAGAAACATATGCAAAGTCGGCTTTGCCTGCATGTAATAAAACCGCCAAGTTTATATATTTAAAGCGCCGGTAAATAAGGCTAAATGACATTTTATAGTGTGGAGGGAAGGCCAGAAGATATTAGAGGAGAAGATATAGCAGCCTTAATGAGAATTCCATACGAAGTTCTTAAAAGACATCGTGATATTGATGAAGGATTATTAAAAGATGAAGATACAGTAATCACCGGTGAAGTTGAGAAGATAATTGAATCGTTTGACTCTGGCGTTCAAAGATCATCTTTTCTTCTTCCAGATGGCATAGGAAAGGTAGGTTATCGTCAAAATGATTATAATACACTCATGTTTGTATTGCTAAATCTAAGCCATGCTGTTGTTCCTTTATTACATGAGATGTGGAAAGAAATCAAAGCATACTCTAAAAATGGAAGTGGCTTAACAGTTTTATCTAAAGACGAAATTTATGAAATGCTATCAAAGCAAAGACACTAACTCTTCAATATCATTAATCTCATAATCTGATTCTACGATTTTGCTCTGCCCTTCAAACCCATACTTTGCAAAGCAGGTCTTCATGCCCATCTTTTTTGCGCCTATAATGTCTTTATCAGGCCTGTCGCCAACCATCAGGCACTCTTTTGGGCTGACTCTTAACTCCTTCAAAGCAGCCTTAAAAGGCATTGTAGACGGCTTTAGTCTGCCAGTGTCTTCAAGTGCTACGACAACGTCAAAAAAGTCGTCGATTTTCATGTTAACAAGACGCAGCCAAGCCTTTAGCTTAGGCGCGTCGGTAACAATCGCAAGTTTAAGGCCTTTTTCTTTTAATTTTAAAAGAGTTCTTTTCACGCCGGGATAAGGATGCAAAAACCCTGTTCTTGCCTGCCTGTAAGCAACAATAGCATACGCAAGCTTCTTGTAGTCAACGCTTCCGGTAACCTCTTTTAAGAACTTTTGAAAAATAGTAGGGTCCTCAAGGCCAATCTTATAATAAATATCATACAGTTTTTTTGAAGCCTCCTCTTTTGGAATGCTAAGGCCTGCATCAATCATCGCGCTAATTGCCTCTTCCACTGCAATCTTTTTCATTCTTAAAAAATCGATAAGAGTGTTGTCAAGATCAAATATAACTGCTTTAATCATAATATTAGGTTTTTGCTATCGTTTAAAAATTTAATTGTTTACAGCAAAAATATTATAAAGCACTAAGCTTACAATACTTCTATGCGAAAAACGACAGCATTAATTCTGTTATTGCTCCTATCATCAATTGTATATGCAGAAGAAGACTTGACATTAAAAGACGAATTACTGGTTAACTTAGAAATATCCTCCAGCATTGGCGTTGACATGTACTCATCAAACAGCTATCTTAACAATGTGAAAGTAGAGCTTAATTATCATCCAAAAGACTCCTACCGACAAGACGTCAGGTCACTAGAAGCATTTCCAAATGCAAAAATTGATGACATGATAATATTTGAATGGGAAAACCCAAAAACATATCCATTAACATTTTCTTTAAACAGCAGGATCGAAACAAAGTCTGACTTTGTAAAAGTAAAAAAGAAAATA
>JAAOYE010000043.1 GCA_018221175.1 Candidatus Woesearchaeota archaeon | reverse complement strand
TTACTGGAAAAGAGCCAAAAGAAGCTTTGGGCGCGCTTTCTAAAATGTGCGAGATAGCTGTTGTGAAACTTGGCGAGAAAGGTTCCTTGATAAAAAGAAATGATGAAGTAGTTGATTTTAAGATAGAAAAAGAGAAAGCTGTCGACTCAACAGGCGCTGGAGACATGTACGCAGCAGGATTTCTATTCGCACTAACAAAAACTGATGACTTAGAGCTTTGCGCCAAAGTTGCATCATATGCATCTGCAAAGATTGTGCAGCAATTCGGGGCAAGACTAGAAGAACAAGTACAAGACAAAGTTGAAGCAATTTTAGAGGGTAAGACACCCAATTATGAAAAATAAATTTTTCAAATTTTCATTCGTAAAAAAAAGCTTATAAATTAAATTACTTACTCACGAAAAAACCGAAACATTTTAATAGTAAACACAAACATTTGGAGATGGTGAAAACAATATGACAATCGTAGGCTTTTTATTCACAAAGATGAACGCTGAGAAGAAAGAAGGTGTAAAAGGAAAAATAAACATTTCAAATAATATATCTATAAAAGATGTTGCCCAGGCAAAAGTCTCATTTGGAGCAAAAGACCAGCAAGGAATAGGATTTCACTTTCATTTTAAATCAAAATATGAGCCAAAAGCAGGTGAAATAAGCTTTGATGGAAATGTGCTTTACCTTATAGATAAAAAGGACGCAAAAAAAATTCTTGACAACTGGAAAAAAGACAAGAAAATCGAAAAAACAGTTATGAGAAACATCCTAAACACTGTGCTTACAAGATGCAACATCCAGGCTTTGATACTATCAAAAGAGATAGGACTGCCACCGCCAATCCCGCTGCCAAAAGTGGGCTCAAAAAAGGCATAAACTGTTTATTCTCTGTGCTTAAGCAAAAGATTTATGAATAAAAACTAAATCTTTGTGCACAATTTGGGGGTAAAATGACCAAAAAAACACTGAAACTCAAAGTCGTGGAAGCAATCCAGGACGACCTATACAAAGGTATTGTCAGACTCGACACCACCTTTATGCAGCAAATCGGCATTAGAGCAGGAGATATAGTCGAAATAGAAGGTGACAGAAAAACAGTAGGTATAGCAGAGCGAGCATACCCTGGCGATATTGGCCTAAACATCATAAGAATGGATGGTCTTATGCGAAGAAACGCAAAGACAGGTATTGGAGATGTAGTTAAAATTAATAAAGTTGAAGTAAAAGAAGCTAAAAAAATAACTATTGCTCCATCTAGCCAAGGAATTTTACTTAAAGCAGACCCAAAAATATTCTCAAAACTTTTAATAGGAAGGGTTTTTGTGAAAGGAGACTTACTCTCTTTAAGTGGATCAAGAAGAAGACCTGCCATAAACTCAGAAACTAGCACAACTCACCCAGAATTCATGGATGTTTTTAGTGCTCTTACAGATCAAATGGTTGGTATGGGAATGCCAGACATAAAATTCATAGTTATTAATACAAATCCAGGCAAAGAACCAGTAAAGATTACAGAAAAAACTGAAATCGATGTTTTACCTGAAGCTGTAGAGTTAAAAGAAGAGTTATTTGGTGTCACATACGAAGACATCGGAGGTCTTAAGGAAGAGCTAAAAAAAGTAAGGGAAATGGTCGAACTCCCTCTAAAAAGACCTGAAATCTTTGAACGATTAGGTATCGAACCTCCAAAAGGAGTCCTATTGCATGGCCCGCCCGGTACAGGCAAGACTTTGCTTGCAAAAGCAGTAGCAAATGAGACGCAGTCTAACTTTATTCTTATCAACGGACCAGAAATCATGTCAAAGTATTACGGACAGTCTGAAGAGAATCTCAGAAAAAAGTTTGAAGAAGCAGAAAAAAACGCTCCTTCTATCATATTTATCGACGAGATAGACGCGATTGCATCTAAAAGAGAAGAGTCAAGGGGCGAGGTTGAAAGAAGAGTTGTAGCACAACTTCTTGCCATCATGGACGGCTTGAAGTCCCGAGGAAAAGTTGTTGTGATGGCTGCAACTAACATCCCAAACCAGCTGGACCCAGCCTTGAGACGCCCTGGACGGTTTGACAGAGAAATCGAAATCGGCGTTCCTCAAAAAGAAGGAAGGCTCAACATTTTAAAAATCCATACAAGAAACATGCCACTTGAAAAAAATGTGAACCTAAAAAAGCTTGCAGAAGTAACACACGGATTTGTAGGAGCAGACCTTGCATCACTTGCAAAAGAAGCAGCAATGAATCTATTGAGGCGAATGCTTCCAGAGCTCAAACTAAAAGAAGAGGAAGAGATCCCTAAAGAAACTCTTGAAAAGCTCTTTATCAAGCAATCAGACTTTGTAACAGCGCTAAAAACAGTTTCTCCATCAGCACTAAGAGAAGTGTTAATTGAAGTACCAAATATCAAATGGGAGGATATTGGCGGTCTTGACGATGTGAAGCAGGAATTAAAGGAAGCAGTTGAATGGCCATTGAAACACCCGGCAAGCTTCAAAAGGCTTGGAATTACACCGCCAAAAGGTGTTTTGATATATGGCCCGCCTGGTACAGGCAAGACAATGCTTGCAAAAGCAGTAGCAAATGAGTCTGAAGCAAACTTTATTTTAGTAAAAGGACCGGAACTGCTTTCAAAATGGGTTGGAGAGTCAGAAAAAGGCGTAAGAAAAATATTTGAAAAAGCAAGACAGACATCGCCAACAATCATATTCTTTGACGAGATAGACGCTATAGCGCCAAGAAGAGGAACATCGTCAGACGCGAATGTTACAGAAAGAGTAGTGAATCAGATGTTAACTGAGATAGATGGGCTTGAAGAAATGCATAACATTGTTGTGATTGGGGCAACAAACAGACCGGATATTTTGGATACTGCGCTGCTTAGGCCTGGAAGGTTTGACAGAATCGTTCTTGCCGGTGTCCCTGATGATAAGACTCGGCTAAAGATATTTGAAGTCCACACTAAAGAAATGCCGCTTGACAAAGATGTTAACATAAAAGAACTAGCACAAAAAACAGAAGGATACGTTGGTGCTGATATAGAAGCAATATGCAGAGAGGCTGCAATTATTGCTCTTAGAAAGGATATTAGTGCAAAAACTGTTTCTATGAAACACTTTGAACAAGCCTTGAAGAAAGTAAGGCCTTCAGTATCAAGAGATGTGGAAGAGATGTACAAGACCATGAAAGACCAGTTTTCAACAGCAAAAGCCAAAGAAATGCTCGAAGACAAGCCTTCTTACTATGGATAAATTTTAATATAATTTATTTATATTCTTATTACATGGCGCCAACACTGTTATCAATAACTCGTTGCTTGAATAAATTACTTGATGTAAAAAATGTTCCAGACACATCCAAAAATGGCATGCAAGTAAAAGCAGGAAAAGAAGTTAAAAAAATAGGGTTTGCTGTCGATGCTTGCATGGAAGTCTTTGCAAAAGCAAAGAAGCAAAAGTGCGACTTAGTAATCGTTCATCACGGCATACTTTGGAAACATCAAAAGTATAAAAAACACTTGGAGAAAAGGATTAATTTTTTGAAGAAAAATAAAATTTCACTTTACGCAGCACATCTTCCGCTTGACAAGCATGATAAATATGGAAACGCTATTGTAATTGCAAACATTCTTAGATTAAAAAATACAAACGGGTTTGGAGTTTATGAAGGGATACCTGTTGGTTTTAGAGGAGAACTAAAGAAAAAATTAAGTGTAGATGAACTTTCAAAGAATGTTAACAAACTTCTAAAGACAAAATCAAAAGTTTTCAATTTTAATAAAAAAAAGATAAAAACTGTAGGAATAGTTACTGGTGGCGGCTCTTCAACATTACAGGAGGCAATAGAAAAAAAACTGGACTGCTTTATCACAGGTGAAGTAGTTCATATGATTTATAATTATGCGAAAGAATCAAAAATCAATATGATATCAGCAGGCCACTACGCTACAGAAACATTTGGAGTAAAAGCTTTAATGCCTATATTAAAAGAAAAGTTTGGAGTTGATGTTGTTTTCATAGATGCGCCGACGGGGTTATGATGGTTTTAGGAAAAAGTTTTTGGCTAAAAGGATTTGATAAGCCAAGATATCCAATTTTTCAAAAAGGAATGGGTGCTGGTATTTCTCTTTATGAACTTGCAACAGCTGTTGGAAAAGAAGATGGCGTAGGGACTATTTCTAGTGTAGGGCTTGACCAGTTTACTTCTAAAAGAATTGGAGAAAAACTAAATCAAAAAGATGCAACAAAAAAAGAGATAGAAGACACAAAAAAAGATGGAGGAATTGCAGCAATTAACATTATGGTTGCACTTCGCAATCATTATCGGCCGTCTGTAGAAGGAGCTGTAGAAGGCGGGGTTAACATAATAGTGTCTGGAGCTGGACTTCCAAAAAATCTGCCTGGCATAGTCAATGAAATACTTGATACTAATAATCACAAAATAAATCTCATGCCTAAAGTTTCTTCTGTAGATGTTGCAAAACTAATCACAAAATTATGGGAGAAAAAATACGGATACATACCTAATGGATTTGTTTTGGAAGGTCCTCTTGCCGGCGGTCATCTGGCTTGGAAGAATGAAGAATTAAGCGACCCGGATTTCTACAAGAAAAACAGTCTTGAAAACTTGTTCTATGAACTAAAAGAATTTGCACAAGACATACCAATAATACCAGCTGGCGGCATATACACCCATGAAGACGCGGTTAGATATCTAGATGCTGGAGCTGTCGCGGTTGGTTTTGCAACGATTTTTGCACCAACTAAAGAAAGCAGCGCTAGCAAAGGATTCAAAGATGCTTACATTAATTCAACAGAGGATGATATTATAATAACAACAAAGAATTGGGGATCTCCATTTGGGTACCCATTTAGGGTTATAAGAAGCTCTCCTTTGGTTCAGGAGTGGGAAAGCCATCCAGAAAGATGGATAAACAAAGAAAATCCTGATTCTGATGAGCGCTCATATTGCATTTGCAGCAATTTACTTGGCACAGCTGATATTGATAAAACAAAACTGCTTGAAAAAGGAAAGATATCAAAACATTGCTCTGAAGGATACGCACTAAGACCTGACGGAACCTGCCCTGCATTTGGAAATGTAAATTACAATAAACTTGTAACTGCAGGCACCAACGCTGTTAGAGTAAGTGAAGAAGTTCCAGTTAAACAAGTAATGGATGCACTTAAAGGCCTTTGACACAAATATTTAAATATAAACGCACTGTTTTTTCTCTTATGACATACAAAGCAGGGGACATGGTTAAAGTTGTCACTAAAGATGAGATGGTAGAAGGCATTGTTTTGCCTCGCCCAGACATATTGGAAGGCGACTTTCTTGTTGTAAAGCTTGATTCCGGCTATAATATCGGCATTGACCAAAAAAAGATTAAAAAAATTGAGGTTTTGAAAAAAGCAAAAGCAACAAAAGAAAAAAAAATAAAGCTAAAGCACAACCCAAAGCTTCCAAAAGTATCATTTCTTTCATACGGAGGGACTATCAGTTCAAAAGTTGACTATGATTCAGGAGGTGTCAGTGCAGACTTAACAGCTGAAGACTTTGTTTCAATGGCACCAGAACTTGAAGAAATAGCCAACCTCAAAGCAAAAAAAGAGATGAGTGTGATGTCAGAAGACATGAACTTTGGGCATTGGGCAAAGATGGCAAGCGATGTTGCACGAGAACTAAACAGCGGCGCTGACGGCGTTGTCGTCACACAAGGAACAGACACACTCCACTACACAACAACTGCCCTCTCATTTTTCTTAAAAAACCTAAAAAAGCCTGTGATAGTAACTGCAAGCCAAAGAAGCATTGACAGAGGCTCGTCTGATGCTTTTATCAACCTTATTTGTGCAGTTAGAGCAGCAGGCCATTTAAAAGGAGCAGGCGTTTTCTCATGCCTTCATGGCTCAAGCAATGACGATTACTGTATATTGATAAGAGGCACAAAAGTCAGAAAAATGCACACATCCAGAAGAGACGCGTTTAGGCCAATAAACGAGCTTCCTATAGCAAAAGTTTATCCAGACAAAAAGGATATTGATGTTTTGAATAAAAACTTTGAAAAAAGAGGCAAAGGAAAAGTTATTGCCCAAAGTAAATATGAAGAAAATATTGCTATGATATTCATCCATCCAGCAATGGACCCTGGCGTTATTGATTATTATATAAAAAGAGGTGTGAAAGGAATTGTTTTGATGGCTACAGCTCTTGGGCATGTTCCAACACAGTTTAAAAAATATTCCCTTCTTCCAAACTTGAAAAAAGCAAAAGACAAAAAAATACCAATAATAATTGCGACTCAGACAATCTATGGAAGGGTTCATCCTTTAGTTTACACTAATCTTAGAAAACTCTCAATTGAACTTGGCGCAATATACGCTGAGGACATGCTTTGTGAAACAGCATTTGTGAAGCTTGGCTGGGTTTTGGGGCAGACTAAGGATTACAGCAAAATAAAAGAATTGATGCTGACAAACTTTGCCGGCGAAATCAATGAGAACATTGATGATAAAAGCTTTCTTTACTAAAAAATGGAAAAACTTGATTACAAAAAGCTTGGACTAAAGTGCGGGATTGAAATACATCAACAGCTAGACACCAAAAAGTTATTCTGTGACTGTAAATCAGAAATTGTTGATGGTAAGCCTGACTTTGAAGTAAAAAGAGAGCTTCGAGCAGTAATAGGGGAAACTGGAAATATTGACCAGGCAGCACTTCACGAGCAAAAAAAGCAAAAAAAATATGTTTACTACGGCTACACCAGCTCTTCATGCCTTGTTGAGCTTGACGAAGAGCCTCCGCATATCATGAACAAGGACGCTTTAGAAATCACGCTGCAGGCATCGCTTCTTTTAAACGCCAGAATTGTAGATGAAATTCAGGTAATGAGAAAAACAGTTGTTGACGGCTCAAACACTGCTGGGTTTCAAAGAACAGCACTTGTTGCAAGAAACGGCTTTGTGGAGACTAAAGATGGAAAAGTAAAAATTCCCACTATTTCAATTGAAGAAGATGCGTGCAAGATAGTCAAAAGAACAAAAGATTATGATATCTACAACTTATCAAGGCTTGGAATCCCTCTTATAGAAATCGGTACAGACCCTGACATAAAGTCGCCAGAGCAGGCAAAAGAGGCAGCAGAAAAGCTTGGAATGATTCTGCGTTCAACAGGAAGAGTAAAAAGAGGTCTTGGAACAATCAGACAAGACGTAAACGTCTCAATCAAAGGCGGCGTGAGAACAGAAATAAAAGGCGCACAAGACCTTCGAGGCATACCCAAACTTGTTGAATATGAAGTCATCAGACAAAAGAATCTATTAAAATTTAAATCTCCAAAAACATCTGCTAATGTTGACCTTTCAAAAACATTAAAAAAGACAAAATCAACTGTCCTTAGAAACTCACTTGACAACAAAGGAAACGTTCTAGGGATTAAATTAGAAGGTTTTAGCGGCAAATTAAAAGAAAATATCCAGCCACAAAAAAGGCTTGGAGCAGAACTTTCAGATTTTGCAAAAGCAACAGCTGGTGTTGGCGGACTTTTTCATTCTGATGAGCTTCCAAGCCATGGCATATCACAAAACGAAGTTAAATCAATAAAAAAATCTCTAAAAACAAAAGAAAAAGACGCATTCATAATAATCGCTGACAATAAAAAAATCGCAGAAAAAGCACTTAGCATGGTCAAACACAGATTAAAAAACATGCTAGTAACAGAAGTAAGAAAAGCAAACGATGACGCAACTACAACTTATCTTCGCCCGATGCCAGGCGCTGCGCGTATGTATCCAGAAACAGACACTGTTCCAATAATTACAGACATCAAAAAGATTAAGCTGCCAGAACTAATAGAAGAAAAAATAGCTAGATACCAAAAAAAGTTCAAGCTTTCACACGACCTTGCAATACTTATAGTAAAATCAGGGTTTGAGTTTGAAGAAATTGTCAAGAAATATAAAAACATACAACCATTATTTATGGCAGATACTTTGATTAATTCTCCAAAGGAGATTAAGAAAAGGTACAACAAGGAGTTAGAAATTGAACTATACATTGACGAGATATTCTCAAAGCTTGACAAAGAAAAAATACCTAAAGACGCTGTTTTTGAAATCCTTGTAGAAATTGCGCATGGGAAAAAGCCAAATTTATCAAAGTATAAAGGAGTAGATGAAAAGGCTTTGGAAAAAGAAATAAAAGCAATTGTTGAAAAAAACAAAGGAGCGTCGTTTGGTGCACTTATGGGAATGGCAATGGCAAAATTCAGAGGCAAGGTTGACGGTCAAAAGGTTTCACAGATCCTAAAAAAGTATGCAAAGTAAAAAACTGTGGACTGAAGT
>JAAOYE010000042.1 GCA_018221175.1 Candidatus Woesearchaeota archaeon | reverse complement strand
CTTTCCAAGGCTGTCTTGTCTCATGGTAAGCCCGATTTTTGGGTTGTCAACTTCTTTGTAGCTAACTGCAATAATCCTTGCTCTGCACCTGTCAGCAACCTTTAAGACTTTTTTTGAGTCTTTTCCAAGAAGAGTTTTGTCTTTTGAAAAGCTGACAAAGTCATCCATTGTCTGCGAAACGTGAATCATGCCCTCAATTGGACCCATTGTGATAAACGCTCCAAAGTCTGCGATGTCTTTTATTTGTCCTGGAATGACTTCCTGCATCTCTGGCTTGAATGTCAATAAATTGAATGTTACTTTGTAGTATGCTGCGCCGTCTCCAGGAATAATGACGCCTTCTCCAATTTCCAGTATTTCTGAGACCCCAACAACAATTCCAAAGTCTTTTGATATGTATCCGTCGTATTCTTTTGTTACTTGCGCCAAAACCGCATCTTTTTTGTCTTTTTCAAAGAGTTCTGGTGAGACTCTGATGTGGTCCTCGATTAGTGTTTTGTAAAACATTTTTATATGATCTCCAAGTATTTTTTGTTTTTTAAAGTTATAATATTGCTTCCTTTTTCTTTGATTCTTTTTTTAAGCTCTTTGTCTTGGGTAGCAACGACTGTTTTTTCATCGCTTAATTCGACTAGAATATCGTCTACCCCGCCACTTTTGGAAAACGGAGTGATATATAAGCTTTTTTGTTTTATCATCTGCAGAGCAATCCTTGCAAAATCCTTAGTTTTGCCTTTTTGCGTGGCTATCATCTTTTTTAGTTCATCAATACTTTGCTCTAACACACAAAGCTGATAATCAAAATCTGCAACCCTAGCTATCTCTGCAAATATGTCTACTTTAAGCTGAGCGGGTATGAGCAAAAAATTTGTGTCTAAAAATATTCTTTTCATTCTGTTTTAGAAGATTTCTTTTGTATATAAAGATTTAGTGCAAAGTAAAGAAGTGTCGAAAACACGACAAACAGTATTGACAGACTCACAATTAATTCAATGTTAAATGAGTATTTGAAAAACAAAGCAATAGGAATCATTAACGCAACTCCTCCTTTTGGAATGTTCAAAGCAAGCTCCAGTTTCTCTTTTAAATCTAGTTTTGAATGAGTAAAAACAACAAAGACAGAAGCAAGCCTTGTCAATAAATATATAATGAAAAGCAGCAGCGCTTTGAAAATCAGGGTGTTTGTAAATAACAAATTAATAACCAAGATGCCTGCAATAATCACTATGATTTCAAAAAACTCCATTGCCTTGTCAAAAAAATCCTGGACTACTTCTTTTTTAGAAAGCTCAATGTTTCCAATAATCAACCCTAAAATTAGAACTGAGAGTATGCTTATTCCGCCAAGAACTTCGCTTAATAAAAAAGCTAAAAGGATAGCAGATGCCAAAACTAAAAACTTCATCTCAAAGTTGAAATGCTTTTGTTTTGTATTGATAAGAACGATTCCCACAACAACGCCAACACCAATGCCTGTGATTATTGGAAGAGTGTATGATAAAATATCTTTTTGAAAACTAATACTCACATCAAGAAAATGATTTAGGATTAAAACTATGGCAATAGCAAGCGGAACACTCACGATTGATTCATGCAATAATATATTGTGCACTTTGTCTTTTGGTTTGAACCTGTCAAACTCAACAATGCTAATAAGTGTTGCAAAAATCATTGCTAAAATAAAGTTGATCTCAAAGAGGATGTATGTGAAAAATGATATTATTAAAATGATTAGCAGTAGTGTTATGTTTCTAAGTTTAAGTGCGTCCTTATACTCTTTTTCCTCCTTTCTAATGTCTACCTTGCACGCAGAGTCAAACGCTGCTACAACTAGTGCAAATGTTGCTAAAGTAAAAACAATTTCATTGCTAAGATAAACGAAAAGCCCGCTTTTTTTAAGAATCGCGCCAATTAATAATAGTAATAGTATGCTTGGAAACTTGTATTTGTTTGAAAGCCACACAGCTCCAAAGCCAAGTAAGAATATGCCAAACAAATAAACAATTTGAATTCCAGTATGCGCGACTTTTAACACCCCTTTTATTCTACAATAATTTCTAATGTAATTTATTAAGGTTTGGTTTTGAGCACTGTTAAAAAATGCACTACTCCGCTTCGCTATGCTCAGTTCTAAAAAATGGAACATTTTTGGAACCTCCAAAAATCTTCGATTTTTGATGGCTTCGCCTGGCCAATGCATGAAAATTGTAAATTTTCAGCACTGAAAACTTTGTTTTCATGCGCCATTGTTTTTGCACAATGGCATTAACAATGGCACAGACGGTCATTTAAACAGTGCATGGTTTTGATAAAGTATATATATTCAACTAGATTAATTCTCTTATGGAATTTTTAGAAGAAGTAAAAAAAGAGCTTAGGCCAAAAGACACAACGCTTGTTAAAGTAGATAATTTTATCTCTAAAATAAATAAGGTTATACAAAATAAGGATATCAAAGCAAAGTGTGTCAAGGGCGGCTCGACAGCTAAAGGCACATTTTTAAAAGGAGACTTTGACGTGGACTTGTTTGTAGTATTTGAAGAAAAATACAGGAAAAAAGACATATCAAAAATTTTAGGCGGAATTCTAAAACAGTTTAAGCCAAAAAAAGTTCACGGCTCAAGAGACTACTACCAGCTAAAAAAAGGAAGGCTAAACTATGAGATAGTCCCAGTTCTAGACGCTGACGATATTTTGGACGTTCAAAACATTACAGACATGAGCCCGCTTCACGTAGGATGGGTAAACAGCAAGCTAAACGACAAGCTAAGAGATGAAATAAGACTTGCAAAGAAATTCTGCAAAGCGCAAAAAGTGTATGGCGCTGAAAGCTACATAAACGGGTTTTCTGGCCATGTACTTGATATTCTTGTAATATATTACAAAGGGTTTTTGCCGCTTTTAAAAGCAGCAAGTAGATGGAAGCCAAAAGTAATAATTGACGTGGAAAAAAAGCTTTCAGATCCATTAAAACAAATAGACCCTTCAAAAACAAAAGGTCCAATGATAGTAGTTGACCCTGTGCAAAAAGACAGAAACGCGGCAGCAGCGCTCTCCGATGAAAAATTTGAAAAGTTCAAAGAATCAGCAAAGGAGTTTTTAAAACAGCCTTCAAAAGCGTTTTTTATAGAAAGACAGTTCAAGCTAAAAGAGATAAAGAACATAAAAAAAGACAACGTGTTTTTGCAGTTAAAAATCAAAGCATTTGATGGCAAAACAGATATTGTTGGCGCAAAGCTTCTAAAAATATACCTTCATCTAAAAAAACAGCTGGAGCTAAACAATTTCACTGTTGTCAGGTCTGACTGGAAATGGAACAAGAAAAAAGATGCAAAGGCATATTTTCTTGTAAAAGAAGAAATTCTGGGCGAAACATTTGTAAAAACAGGACCGCCATTAAAAGAAGCACTTGACTGCATAGCATTCAAGAAGAAAAACAATGATGTTTTTGAAAAAAACCAAAGGCTTTATGCAAACGCAAAAAGAAGATATAGCAAACCAAAGGATTTAATTAAATATTTAATTAGAAGTGAGTATATTAAAAACAAAGCAAGAAAAATTAATGTAAAATGATAAAAGAAATTATCTTTGTAATACTGCTAACGTTTCTGCCGTTTCTGGAATTAAGATATTCCATACCTGCAGGGATACTCGCAGGAAAAATAATGCTGCCATTTGGATTTTACCTGGTTGGCTTTGGGCTTCCATGGTACATAGTTTTTCCAACAGCAGTGCTTGCAAACATTTTGATTGGGGCAGTCGTGTACTTCTTGCTTGACGCTGTCATCCACCTCTTTTTGCATATCCCATGGCTTGAAAAAATATATGACAAAACACTTGACAGGGCACACAAAAGAATTGAAAAATACGTGGATAAATACGGCACTATTGGCGTTGCGATATTTATTGGAATTCCGTTTCCTGGAAGCGGAGTCTACTCAGGCGCCCTTGGCTCGCACGCTATTGGACTAGACTTTAAAGGGTTTATGAAGGCGCAGACTATCGGCGTTTTAATTGCAGGATTAATAGTAACAATGATTACACTTGGCGTGATAGCTTTATGAAGAAAATAGGGTTTGAAATAAAACTAATTGGATTATTATTTGTGCTCTCAGCCCTAAGTTTTTTACTGGATGATTATGCAATAAGATTTTCTTCATTTATTAAAAACAGTTTCTTTGATGTGATACTATATGTTTTCTCAACCAACTTGTTTCTTTTTGTGGGTTTGCTTTTAGCTACAAGTTTTTATCTTTACAGCAAAGGAAAAAATATTCTGCCTTTATGGCTAACATTTGGCATTACATGGGTCTTAAGCTATGCCTTAAAATTCATGTTTCAACGTGTCAGGCCAGGGGAAATGATGACAATATTTGGATTTCAGGACTACAGCTTTCCTTCAACTCATGCAGTGCTTGCATTTGCAGTCCTTGGCGTGATAGATGAAGAATTTAGGGAGATAATGTGGGCATGGCTTGCAGTTGCAGTCTTAACAGCTGTCTCAAGAGTCTACTTCTCATACCACTACCTTTCTGACGTCATGTTTGGAGCGCTTGTTGGATACAGTGTTGGTGTGATAATTGTGAGATATCTACCCAAAATCTTATAAATACTCATACGTTACTGCTGCCCCTATGCAAACCGAAATACAAAAAATAATCTTAAAAGAAGAGTTTTTAGACATTCTGGGCCAAAAAGATGCAAAAAACCAGATAAAATCAGCGCTTTTGTCTAATAGAAACATCATAATTGCGGGTCCGCCGGGTATTGGAAAAACAACGCTTGCAAAAAACATTGCAAAGGTTTTGTCGGAAAAAGAAGTCAATGACTGCGACTTTCACTGTCTGCCAAAAAAACCGTTTTGTCCAAAATGCAAAACAGGAACGCCAAAGCAAAAAAAAGTAAAAGGAAAAGATTTGTTTGTACGAATCCAAGGCAGCCCGGACTTAACAGCAGAAGACCTTATTGGAGACATTGACCCAATTAAAGCATTAAAGTTTGGCCCTTTTTCTGTAGAGGCATTTACACCTGGAAAGATTTTCAAGGCAAACAATGGAATACTGTTCTTTGACGAAGTAAACAGGTGCCCAGAAAAACTTCAAAACGCGCTATTGCAGGTTTTGCAGGAAAAAAAAGCAACTATCGGCGGATACGATGTTGACTTTGACGCAGACTTCGTATTTATTGGCACAATGAACCCAGAAGACCAAAACACTGAAGCCTTGTCAGACGTTTTCTTGGACAGGGTTGACATTATTCACATGGATTATCCAGACAAGCAAAGTATTGAGGAAGAAATCGTTGGTAAATACGGCAAACAAATTGCTCCAGTCCCAAACTTTTTGTTTAGCGGGATGATAGAATTTGTAAGAATCCTTAGAGAAGATGAAAGCCTTGAAAAAGTTCCAAGCGTGCGAGCATCAATCGGACTTTATGAAAGAGCGCAGGCAAACGCGCTTTTGGACAATAATAAGAGTGTAACTTTCAAAAACTTTCATGACGCGGTTTTTTCAGTACTTTCTCACAGAATAAAATTAAAGCCATCAAAAAAGTATTTGCAGGGCCCAAAAGAATACATTGAAGAAAAATTCAAGGCTTTTAGTGAGAACGCAGGGCTTGCAAAAGAAGGTGAGGTTCCCTGAAAGCTCTGAGACATTAGAGACTGACAAATCTGGAAAAAAAGGGAAAGTATCACAGGGTGAGTTTGCAGAAGAGCTATCCGGCAATTTAAATTCGCAAAATCAGGAAGAAAAACTCATGCATTCTGTCATGGAAAATGACAAAGACACTATTGATTCTGGAAAGCTTCTTGCTGACTCCATAAATCAGGGACTGGGCAGTTTTATGCCTGACATGATGTTTGATAAAATCACACAAAACTATACTATGGCAAAGCAGCTTTTTGGAGAAACAATGATACGCCAAGTCTCAGGATACGACCCAGAGTATGTTCAAAGAAACATAAAAATACCAGAATTTCAAAGAGAGCTTGAAAGAAAAATAAGAGACAGAATAGACACGTTAAAAAAAGAAGGGTACCTCGACAAAGACGGATTGTTATCTGACAAAGGGCTTGAGGTAGCAGCGCTTGTAACGTATGCTGAGGAACTTGACAAGCTTGAGCCAAAAGGTTTTTTTGGCGATAAAAAACAAAAGAAAAAATCACACTATGGAATAACTGAAGAGTACAGGGACTATAAAAAAGGCGATAGATACAAAGATATTGCTATTAGAAAAACAATAAAGACTGCTATTAGACGCGGCCATGATAAAGTTGTAAAAGAAGACTTGAAAGTTTTTCAAAGAGAATCAAAAGCCCATATCTATATTATATATGCAATAGATGCGTCAGGCAGTATGAAAGGAGAAAAAATATCTTTATCTAAAAAAGCAGGAATAGCACTCGCATACAAAGCCATAAATGAAAAAGACAAGGTTGGCCTTATCGCTTTTGGAACTGACATCAAGGAAAAAGTCGAACCCACAAATGATTTTATGCATCTTCTTAGAAAAATAACATCGATAAGAGCTAGCGCTGAGACAAACATTAAAGAGACTGTCAAAGAAGCTTCTTCCATGTTTCCACAAACAGAAGTGACAAAGCACCTTATAATACTTACTGACGCGCTTCCAACAACAGGCAAAGACCCTCAAAAAGAAGTGTTGGATGAGATTGCCAATGCAAAAAACTTTGGGATAACGGTTAGTGTTGTTGGAATCAACCTTGACAGCAAAGGCGAGAAGTTAGCTGAGAAAATGGCAGAGATTGGCGGCGGAAGGCTGTATGTTGTAAAAGATATTGAAGAGATTGACAGAGTTGTTTTAGAGGATTATTACAGCTTGTAAAACTGTCATTGCAATTCCTGCAGTGAGTGGTATTAGGATGTTGTCATCCACAAAATCAGTTATGTCCATGTGTTCTACTATCATGGCAAAAAAAGCGCCTGTTAGTGCAAGAGTGTTTGAAACCATAAACAGTGCTGCTAGAAAACTTGTGATAAAGCCGATAAAAAAGCCTTCCAGTTTTTTTCTTTTTGACAAAAAGCTTTTTGTCTTTCCTAAAAATCTCCCTCCCATGTGAGATATTGAGTCGCCAACCCCCATTATTATGATTGAAGCTGCTGCGATTTCTCTAGGGAATAACCCGGTTGCTATTGTAACACCGAGTAAGAACATGACTGCTCCAAATCCAGGTATTTCTTCAGCTCTACCCATATATTTTATTAAGTGTGAGAGTCCAGGTATGTGCTGCCCTGTGTATTTGATGTAAAACATTAAAGCAAGGCTTATTAAGAGTAATACTCCTATATGCCACCAGAACAAAACGTTTTGAAAAACCAAGTACGCAAATAAAATTCCAAAGAACATGTGCATGAATTGACGGCTAAGCTCTCTCATAACACTTTTTAAGAAGTACTTGTTAATAAATGTTTATTTTTTTTCTTCCAAACAAGTCTGCGATTGAACCAGTAGGGATTTCAAACAAAGCAAATGATATTGATTGAATCGCTAAAATAATAGCTACATTTGTAACTGAGAACAAACTCTCTTCTAAGTACAAAGCAGATATAGGCAGATAAAACAACAACCCACCAACTAACCTAGTAAGATACATCAACTCAATATTTCTTGATTTAATCCCATACTTGTTTTTAAACATAAATGTTAAAACTGAGAAGGGTGATTAATAAACCTTTATGTAAAAATGTGAAAGGTTTTTATTTACATACGTTTTACTCTTCAATATGAAGCTTTGTATAGCAATGGTTGGATTGCCTGCGATGGGGAAGTCTACAATAGCATTGAAATTAAAAGAATTTTTAGTAAGTGAAGGATTAAACACAGAGATATTCAATAATGGCGATGTTAGAAGACAAACCGTGCCAGAAAGTAACAGCCCTGAATTTTATAATCCTAAAAATAAAGAAGCTTCTAAAATTAGGAGAAAAATAGCTGATATCAACATTGAAAAAGCTAAGAACTATGATGGAGACGTTGTTATTATTGACGCTACAAATGTGGGTAGGCCCAGGAGGAAAATAATTGAGAAATCTTTTGAGCATGTTCTTTTCATAGAATGCGTGAATAAAGATGAAGATTTAATTGATACAAGCATTCTACAAAAAATTAAACATACCGAATTTAGAAATGATCCTGATGCATTTATCAACTTTAAAAAAAGAATTGGTTATTATAAAAAAATTTATAATCCTCTTAAAGATGAAAAAAATTATATCGTGCTTGATTCTTTAAATAATTTGATTTTAAAAGAAAAAGGTGAAGTTTTGCATTATGAGAATATTAGAGATATTCTAGTTTCGAATTGGTTAAAAAATCTTTATTTAGTAAGACATGAAGAGACATTTTTCAATCAACAAGACAGGATAGGCGGAGATTCAAAACTTACAAAAGAGGGAATAAATAAATCTAAAGATATTTCTAAATACTTTGAAAAAAAAGAAATCCCATTTATTTTTACAAGTACAAAAAAACGAACAATTGAAATGGCCAATATTCTAGCATCAAAAAACACTCAGATAATTAAATTACCAGAATTTGATGAAATTAACTCAGGTATTTGCGAAGAAATGAGCTATCAAGAAATCAAAACAAAATATCCAGAAATTTACTATGAAAGAAAAAAAGACAAGTATAACTTTATATATCCTGAAGGGGAAAGTTATGATACTTTACGACTAAGAGTTGCCAAAGGATTAAAAAAAGCAATGTATATAGTTGGTGATTATAGGGACATTATGATAATTGGCCATAGGGCTGTTAACAGAGTTATATTATCTCATTTCTTATATAGAAAAAAATCAGAAGTTCCATATATATACATGCCTCAGGATAAATATTATCATATCATTTCAACCCATAAAAAAAAATTATTAGAATTAAAAGAATTTAAGCAAGATTAAACCAAATTTTTTATAAACCCTAACTAAATTCTTGATTTGAAAATGAAGCTATTATTGTTCGTTGATGTGCACTCTAATAAGAATCATTTGGATAGTGTGATAAAGAAATCAAAGAACGCGGATATTCTTGTGTGCCTTGGAGACCTTACCATGTTTCAAAACAACATG
>JAAOYE010000041.1 GCA_018221175.1 Candidatus Woesearchaeota archaeon | reverse complement strand
TGATTTTAAGTTAGGTTTAAATATTTCTCAAATTACCAAAATTTTATGGCAAAATTATCATATGAGAAATGGAAGGTTTATGGTAACGTATTTGACCAGTTCACACTAAGACTTTTATTTAAATTATCATCTCAAGGGCACTTTGAAGAGCTAAAAAGCCCTGTTAGCATTGGCAAAGAGGCAAATATCTTTACAGCAACGACAAAAGAGGATAAAGACATAATTGTAAAAGTTTATCGTTTGCAGACTTGCAATTTCAACAAGATGTATGATTACATTAAAAGCGACAGGCGTTTTGAAGGGCTAAAAAAACAAAGACGTAAAGTTATTTTTAATTGGGTTACTCGAGAATATCAAAACATTATGAAGGCAAGAGAGGCAGGCGTGCGGGTTCCAACACCTATAAGTGTTAAAGATCACGTGCTTTTGTTAGAGCTAATCGGTGACAAGACGCCAGCGCCTAAGCTAAAAGACGTGGTGGTTGGTAAAAACTTAGAAGATAAATTAATTGAAAACATGAAAAAACTTTACAATAACGGATTAGTGCATGGGGATCTTTCTGAATTCAATATCTTAGTTCACAATGACTTGCCTATTTTTATCGACTTTTCGCAAGGAACGACCAGTAATGACCCAAATTATGATGAGTACTGGCAGCGCGACATAAAAAACATTGCACGTTTTCTAAACAAGAGCGGCATTGATGTAACAGAAGAAGAATTGAAGGAGAAGGTATTTAAATAAACCAGTTTTTCTACGCAGACCATGGACGAGTTTGCATATGAGCTTAAAATTCCAAAGGAAAGAGTCGCAGTACTTATCGGAAAAGACGGCGAAATAAAGAAAAAAATAGAGGAAGAAACAAAATCAAAGATAGACGTTGATTCAAAAGAAGGCGACGTGGAAATACAAGGAGAAAACGCATTATTACTTTACTGTGCAAGAGATATAGTAAGAGCAATAGGTCGAGGTTTTAACCCAGACGTTGCTATGCTACTTCTAAAACAAGATTACTCATTTGAATTAATCTCAGTATCAGATTATGTTGGTGAAAACCACATGGTAAGAATAAAAGGCAGGGTCATAGGAAAAGACGGCAAATCTAGAAAACTAATAGAAGAAATGGCTGAGTGCTCTTTGTGCGTGTATGGAAAAACTGTTGGCATAATAGGTACACATGAAAACATTGGGAGTGCAAAGCGAGCAGTCGAATCTCTTCTTTCAGGCTCCACACATTCAGCAGTATACAAATTCTTGGAAAGAAGGCGAAGAGATATAAAAAAAGCAGAATTTTAGAAGTGACTAAATCTTTACTATTTTTGTCGTCTTAAATATTATATGAATCTTGTTAAATTAACCATAAGATTTATATATAACCTCTTACTTTTTTGCTATAAATTAATTCTGGCAAATTCATGAATGAATGGGTTTTGCTATGGAAAAATCAAAGGAGAAATACATGGAAAAAGACGTTAAAAAAACCGGGACAACCACTCTTGGAATGGTTTGTAAAGACGGAATAGTCATGGCAGCAGACAGAAGAGTTACAGCAGGCCACATGATAGCAAACAGAAAATATCAAAAGATAGTAATTGTCGCAGACAACGTGGCAATCACAACAGCAGGCCTTGTATCAGACGCACAACTGCTAACAAAGCTGATAAAAGCAGAAATAAAACTAAAAGAAGTGCAGACAAATAGAAAAATCACTGTGAAAGAATCAGTAAACATACTTGCAAACATGAGCTATGCAAACATAAGACAATTCACATCAATCCCTGGAATTGTAGGATTTCTAGTAGGTGGAAGTGACAATGATGGATTTTCTTTATGGGAAATCGGTGTTGATGGCAGTGTTATGCAAAACGAAGAATATGTAACAGACGGCTCAGGAAGCGTGTTTGTACACGGCGTTT
The DNA here is from genome assembly GCA_018221175.1 of Candidatus Woesearchaeota archaeon. Taxonomy (GTDB): domain Archaea; phylum Nanobdellota; class Nanobdellia; order Woesearchaeales; family BM511; genus JAAOYE01. The sequence goes on along the minus strand of JAAOYE010000041.1, from coordinate 3,206 downwards.
TAGAAACATTATACAAAAAGGGGCTGACTATAAACGAAGGAACAGAGTTAGCTGTAAAGGCGCTAAACGCATCCCAAAAAAGAGACAGTGCATCAGGCTCTGGTTTTGACGTTGTGACAATCACAAAAGAAGGAATAAAAAAAGTCGCAGAAAAAGAAATAGAAACCGAATTTGAACTAAAATAGATTATTCTTATTCAATAGATCTTCAAAGGAAAAAATAAGATGTCAGACAATGAAAAACTTTGTTTTTCAAGCCTGTCATTTTTATCAATACAGGAAAAGAAATAAAATGTCAGAAATAATAAAAGAAATAATAAAAGACATTCCAGAAGGAAAAGTATCAGACGCGTCTTTTGAAGGGGCAAACATAGTGCTTTACACAAAAGATGAAGACTTTTTTTTAGATGATAAAGGAATGATAAGAGAAATAGTAAACAAAATCAAAAAAAGAATAGAGCTACGCCCAGATCCATCAATAACACTGGATTTAGAAAAGTCAGAAGATATTATCAGAAAGCTTATTCCACAAGAAGCGGTTATTGGCCAGATAATTTTTGATCCGCAGCGAAGCATGGTAAACATCGAGGTTGAAAAGCCAGGTGTTGCAATAGGAAAACAGGGAGAAATCCTAAGAGAGATAAGAAAAAAAACGCACTGGGTTCCGCTTGTAAAAAGAACGCCGCCTTTAAGGTCTGTTCTTATTGAAAACATTAGAGGTGTTCTTTATCAAAACTCAGATTACAGACGAAAATTTTTGCACAAAACAGGACAAAGAATATATAATGGATGGCTTAGAGGAAAAAAGAATGAGTGGGTCCGCTTAACTTTTCTTGGTGGCGGACGAGAAGTTGGTAGAAGTGCGCTTTTGCTTCAAACGCCAGAATCAAGAGTGCTTATTGACTGTGGGATTAATGTTGCAAGCGACGAAAACGCATATCCTTACTTGGAAGCGCCAGAATTCAAAATTGAGGAGCTTGACGCAGTTATTGTTTCACACTCTCACATCGACCACTCAGGGTTTGTTCCATACCTCTACAAATTTGGGTATAGGGGGCCTGTGTACTGTACATCACCAACGCGCGACGTCATGGCACTTCTTCAACTTGATACTATAAAAATTGCTAGAAACGAAGGAAAAGAGCCTGTCTACTCATCTGATGATGTTAAAGAAATGGTAAAACACACAATCACTCTTGATTATGAAGAAGTATCTGACATCACACCTGATGTAAGAATAACATTGTATAACGCAGGTCATATCCTTGGCAGCGCCATGGTTCATTTGCATGTTGGAAACGGACTTCACAACATTTTGTATACTGGTGATTTGAAGTTTGGAAAAACAGCACTTCTTTCGCCTGCAGCAACACAGTTTCCAAGACTAGAAACACTTATTATTGAAAGCACTTATGGCGGCAAAGATAATGTTGCGGCGCCAAGAGGAGACGCTGACAAATACCTTAAAGACTTAATTGACCAGACTATCAAGATGGGCGGAAAAATATTGATGCCAACACTTGGGTCTGGCAGAGCACAGGAGATAATGATATTATTAGAAGAAATGTATCGTGAGAAAAGAATCCCTGAAATTCCAGTCTATATCGATGGCATGGTTTGGGATATCACAGCGATTCACACAGCATACCCTGAGTTTTTGAACTCAACAGTTAGAAGACAGATTTTTCACAAAGACAACAACCCTTTTTTGTCTCCGATTTTTAAAAGGGTGGGAAGTGGAAAAGAAAGGCAAAAAATCATTGAAGATGACAAGCCTTGCGTAGTTCTCGCTACTTCAGGCATGCTTATTGGAGGACCTAGTGTTGAGTATTTGAAGGCTTTTGCCGAGAACAAAAAAAATGTTTTGGTGTTTTCTTCATATCAAGGTGAAGGCAGTCTTGGGCGCAGAATTCAGCAAGGTGAAAAAGAGTTTTCTATGAAAAGCAATACCAACGGACAATCCGTTTATCAGATAAAAATGGAAGTGGCAAAGATTGAGGTTACTGGGCACTCAGACAGAAGGGAGCTTATGAACTTTGTGCAGCGTGCTAGTCCAAGACCAAGAAAAATTATTGTCAACCACGGCGAGCCAAGTAGATGCAAAGATTTAGCATCAAGCTCTCACAAGTTGATGCGAGCAGAAACAATCGCTCCAAGAAACCTAGAAACTGTTAGGTTAAAGTAGTTTCACTGGACACCTTTTTCTCGTAGATAAAAAACATTTTTCCCACTGGACATTTGCGTGTGAGATTTATAAACAAATTCTAAAATATATTTTTTGAGGTGATAACATGATTGACGCAAACAAATACCTAGAAACATTAGAAACATTATTTACAAAATTCGAACATCGAGATTACACACAAGACCAAGTAGTGGACGCCCTTTACGAATATTATGATAAGGAAATGATAGTTTAATTATTTTTTAGAAAAAGATTATAAATAATCTCTAATTTTATTGATAAATGGGGCGAGGGATAAATAAGAATCGTTTTGTAAATGATGAAAGCTTAATCACAGTCATTTATAATAAAATTAAGAACAGAACAGATACTGATGAGAATAGAAAAGCATTCAAAAAAGACCCATCAAGCATTGTTGATAATACTATGAGCCCTTCATTAATTGATAAACTACAAGAAAATATAATCATCAGCTTTAAAAATGATGAAAACGCTATGCTTATGATAAAAGAAGATTTCTTTAAAAATTATTATAATATAGCTGTTGAGCAGTTCCCCTTTCTTGTTAATCGCACTATGAATAGATTATATAATGATTTATGTATTCATAGTGGAGATTATACTTTGTTTATTCCAAGACTTTTTAGTTCAGGTGATATTACTCTAACTAGAGGGATTAATTCAAGCATAGAATATTTTTCTAATTCTATAGATGATAAAATTGTACGTGCTAATGTAATAAAAAGTGATGGGAAAAAAGATGTTGAGAGATATTCTTTGAGAACAATTCGTGCAAGTATTCGTTTTGCTAATCTTGTTGGAAAAAATAAAATAAAAATGCTAGAAGCACTCTCTGAGTTAAATCCTGAAGATATAAAAGATGAACCAATTATTTTTCATTAAAAAAAATATACTTATTTTTTCTTTACTAAATCAAATTTGATATTAAGCTCTTTTAGCTGACCGTCATCCACAAGTCCAGGGCTGCCATCCATTGGGCACTGAGCAGCCTTGTTTTTTGG
>JAAOYE010000040.1 GCA_018221175.1 Candidatus Woesearchaeota archaeon | reverse complement strand
TTCATAATAACAAAACCTTTTTTCTCAAGACTTTCTAAAACATCATAGCTCCTTGACCTTGGCACATTAGCTATATCAGAAAGTTCACCAGCAGTACTTACACCCCTAGAAAGCAACGCAGTCCAAATCTTTACTTCGTAAAGATTCAACTTAAAATATCTTCTTAATTTGCTTAAAAATTCGTCTTTTACAATCATTTCATTACCCCCGAAAGAGGACGGTAAATCACCTCTCTTTATGAGTTACTTATCTGAACTACTTTATATATGTTACTGTTTTTTACCCTCGATTAATAGTTTCACTAATTTCGTTATGGTTTAATAAGAAAAAAATGTTTTTTATGATTAATATTCTATTTTATACCTTAAAATTCCTCCAATCCCCCCTAAAGAATTCAGCTTTTTGCCGCCTTCATGATCAGAGTTTATTATGTGAACATTGCCTTTTGCATTGTCAACAAACTTCATTATGTTTTCTATTTCTTCAAATAAATCATCTGTTCTTTTCTTATGAATCAAGCTGTCTGTCAAAATAAGAGTTTCGATTGCTCCTGTCTGTGCTGCTGTTTTTACCTGTTTTAATCCATAAACTGCAAGGTCGTCTTTGGATATTTTTTCAAGGAGCTCTTCAACAAGGTTGATTTCTTTGGCGTTTCTTTCATCTGCAAGCACCGATTTTAGTTCATCTCTTTTCATCACTTCATTTATTGCAGAATCTGATACTGATGAACACGTTGCTGTGACTGTCTTTTTCTTTATTTTCTCATCGTTAATTTCTTTTAGCAAATACTCTTTGAAAAATGCTGGTGACGCAATTATTATGTGTGAGTAATTCTCTCGTTTGTCATATTCTGTGATTGCTTTTGATAGTGTCTGATAAAAATTTTGCTCCTGCTGTTCCATTGCCTTTTTTTGGACTTGTCCTGTTATTTTTGAGATTATTTCAAATCCCTGTCTTTTTAGTCTTGCAAAAACTGCGTTTTCCCTATCGAACACAACAATCAATATGTTTGGTCCTTCTTCGCTTGCTGCTTCTTTTAGTTTTTCTTCTTGAAATCTTAACCACTTTACTTTTTCAATTTTTAATATTGTGTCCTGCTCAACATTGATTGTGTGTGAAGAGCCTCTGGAAACATCTTGGGGCCCATCTAATATTTCACCGCTAACTCTAAGTGTGTTTGAGTGTTTTGAAAACTCAACTTTGTCAACTTTGATTTTTAAGAAAACTTTTTTTTTGACAACTTCAGACTTCTCATCTTTTGAGCCGATTCTTATTTTTCTGTAAGTTTCTCCCTCAACAGTATCTTTGTTGTCAATTAAAGTAGATAAATACCATAAATCATCAAGGTTTTCAACCCTTAGCTTTACTGCCCTTTTTTTCAAATCCTGATGGATGATTTTCACGCTACTTCCTCGTCTGCAAAAGAAAAACCTTTATATATAAGGATTTGTATTTTAACCTCTTAATGATGAAAAAAAAGAAAGGGCAGGCACCTAGTGCCGGTGGAGCGGCGCTTCTTCTCACAATAATCGCGGCAATGATACTTTTATACGTGTTATTTTTGCCACCGCAAGACAGAGCAAAGCTCCTTGAAGACACTAATGACAACAGCAATGATGACAAGTCTAATGAGCTTGATGGAAAAATACTGCTTTTAGAAGATCCTGGCCGTCTTGATTTGATTAAAGACAGAGATATCGAGCACAAGATTTCCTCTTTTAGCCTGCTTAGTTTTACAGAGGGAAAAGTCATAAAAGAATTTGATAGTATACATATAGAAAAGGGCTCTTTTTCTGAAGCATCAAAAACACTTCTCTTTGATGTTGATAACCCTAATAACATTGACAATGTTTTGTTATCGTTTAGCCTTGCAGATGCATCTGGAAGACTCATTGTAGAACTGAATGGAAATGTTATAAGTGAGAAAAAAATTGATGAAGGTCAGCCTACACCAATCGATCTTCCTAAAGGAATTATTTCAAAATCAAATTTTTTAAAACTCTCGGTTTCGGGTCCTAGTTTGCTTTTCTTTTTAACCAATAAATACACACTTGAAGACATAAAAATTGTTGGTGATGTTACTGATGACAGCGGACTTGTAAACTCCCAAAACTTCTTTGTAACAGAGGTTGAAAAGCAAAACCTGGAAAAAGTAATTACAAAGTTTATTACAAGCTGCACAGACGATGATGAAGGAGGTCTGCAGGTTTCCTTAAACAACCAAAGAATCTATCAAGGGGTCCCTGAGTGCGATGTTCCTATAAAGCTTGAGCTTTCGCCTGACAAACTCTTGTTTGGAGAAAACACAATAAGATTTTCTGCAGACAAAGGAGGTTACATAGTTGACCAGGTTGAGATACAATCAAAGCTTGAAAAAGAAGTCTATCAGACATATTTCTTTGAAATTGAAGAAGAGGAGTTTGCATTGTTGGAAGATGATGGGATTGACATAAACATGTCAGTTATCTTTGTTTCTAACAAGGACTTTGAAGATGTAGAAGTAGAGATTAACGGCAGGAAATTTAGCATTGACAACAAGGAAAGAATCTGGCTTGAAGTAATTGATCCATATATCAGGGAAGGGAACAATGCTATTAGTCTTAGGCCTCTTGACACTTCTGTCGATATCGTTGAACTTAAGATTTTCATCATTGACAATGATGACAATAACAATTAGTCGATGTTCTTAACCTTAGATAATGGTAATTATTAAATAGTACTAGATGCAAAAGACACTATATCACGATAAAATGCTTGAAGAAAACACACAGACTAATTCGACATTTGCTCCAAGTTTAGTGCAAAAAACTGTAGGATCTAAAGGAGGCATATTTATTTTCTTTATTGCAGTTTTAATTTATATTGTTGATTTTGTGTGGTTAAGATTTGATGGTATCAACATTGTCAATGCGCTAAGACATATGACTGTTCCAAACTTTCTTTATGATATTGTCTATAAGGGCATAGTAATAAATGTTGTCTTTTGGATTATTCTTGTTTTTGTCTACTTTTTTAGAAAGCCTGAAAACAAAGAAGAGTTTTTATCAGTATTATTGCTAGTAGCTGCAACTTTTTTTGTCGTAACGCTTGCTGGGCTTAACAGGATTGCAGGCTTGTCAAATCTTGGCGCTCTTATTCATCTATTATTTATTTTCTTTGGACTTAGAAATGGGGTACTTACCAAAAAATTCTCGAAAATTGATGCAAATTATTACACCATTCTAATAATCTTTCTTGACTTCTTTGCATTCAACTTAATAAACTCAATTTTCCCTTGGAAAGAAATTCAATTTGTAAACAGAATTGTGATACCTCTCCTTCCAATATCCACCTTAATATACATAGACGAATCTACTTTTAGAAATTATTTCTTGTTTGGTATCACTATTTTTTACATTCTTTTGGTCTTGCATACATACAGTGTGAACGCAAACTATCAGGAACTTTTAAGCAGAGGAGAAATTGAAAGCGGACAAGAAGCATTAGACAAAGCTGGTGGAAATCTAATGAATTTTTGGAAGGGTATATTAACGGGCTGGAATGAATCTCAAGCTATAATTCGCGGCGATTATTACACAGGCCAGGTTGAGCAATATGAAAATGAGCCGCTTGGCGTGTTTTTAGAGGATGTTGAAGCGTCTGATGAAGTATTCTTGCAAAACGAAACTATTACTATTTGGGCAAATCTAAAGGCATATACTCTTGAAGATAAGGAAATAAAAGTTAATGTGTCTTGTGCATTAAAAAACGGGACAAAGTGGATAGAAGGATCAATTAGTCCAAGCAGGGTTTTTACTGTGAATTCTTATGATGAAGAATTTATTACGTGTAATTTTGGACAGGAAGTATCAAGTGAACCAGGCTATCATAATGTAATATTTAATGCTACATTTGATTTCAAGACTCAAAGCTATTTAAAAACATACTATATTGAAAAAGAAAGAAAGCGAACTCTTACAAGCCAAGACATTGATATTTTAACAGAATATGAAATTACAGAAAGAGACCCAGTAGCAAGATTTACTGCTGGTCCTTTAAAGATGGGAATGGAAACAACAACACCCCCAGTAGGCGTTCCAAAAGATGAAAAAGAAGCTTTTAGCTCTTACATAGGTCTTACTCTTGACAACAACTGGGATGGCAATGTAATTAAATTAAACAGCGTGTCATTAACACTTCCTTCTGGTCTTACATTTGATAAGAACATATGCACTTATTTTGATGGAAGTGGGAGTAATTACAACTTAAAAAGTGATGAAATCACACAAGACAATAAAAAAGAATTTTCACTTCCAAAATCATACAAATGCTCATTAAAATTAGACAACTCAAACAATCTTTTAGGAAGCACTCCTATTTCAATAAAATATTTTAAAGCTGATGTCGATTATACATATCAAATACAGGAAAAAACAAGGATACAAGTGAAAAAAAGTGGATAAGATAAAAACAATATTTTTAATCATCCTGACAATCACACTGGCTGCGTGCACTTCAAACAATGGTGATGACACACCAATAACTGATATTGATGTGTATCGAGGTACTGACGGGCTGGAAATTGAAATATTTGATGGTTCACCTCCTTTAGATGTATACGAAGGTGAAACATTTCAAGTTGTTGCACAATTAACAAACAAAGGAGCATACCCTATACATGATGGGATATTAGTTCTAACATATGAAGAGGACTATGTTGAACCAATTGGGGCACCTGTTGAAGGATTTGAATTGAAAGGAAAGGAAATCTATGACCCATCAGACCACAATACTATCAAAAGCTTTTTTCTAACAGCAAAAAATATAGGCTCTCTTTCAAACACACACCCAAGCATCATTCTTGTAACCGCATGCCATGATTACATGACAAAGCTTTCAACAGAGGTATGTATAGACACTGACCCTCATAATTTAAAGACAATTGAAAATCTATGCGAACTAGACACTCTCTCGTTTTCAGGCCAGGGAGGCCCTGTTACTGTCTCAAGAATTGAGCAAAAAATGCTTGTTGACAGCAATGGAGGCGTCAGGCCTCAATTTAAAATATACATAGAAAACAAAGGAAGAGGAGAGGTTGTTTCAAGTGGAAAAATTGGAGATGTCTGCTCGTCAGAAACTCTTAACAGAACTGACATTAACGGGATTATCTTAAAAAACATAAGTTTTTCAAGATACTCGATGAAAAATAATCAAATAGAATGCATACCGAAAAACCTACGGCTTATTGATGGAGAAGACCACTTTATCTGCTCGCTAAGAGAAAGCCTTTCAATATCATCAGATAGATCTCCATTTATCACCGGCCTTTACTTAGAATTTGACTACGGATATACCTTGACTAAGTCAAGAGAGTTTGAGATTAAAAAAAGCAGAAAATAACTACTTTTTAATGCTCATATTCAAAAATTATTTATAGAAGATAAATCAAAAAAACAATATGAAATGGAAAATCGCTTTTGTATTTATTCTTATCACAATAATGATAACAGGATGCAATCCTTATTCATACTCTCAAGAAGATGAATTAAATGATGAATACCACTCAGGAACGCAAGGCCTTGTTATGAACTTTTTGCCTGAATCTCCACCAAAGAGATTGTATGAGAACTCAGAGCTTGATGTATGGCTAGAATATTCAAATAAAGGAGCATACGATGTTAGAGGTGGGAAAGTTTATCTTTCAGGCTTTGACACGCAATATATTCAATTTGTTCCTGACATGATTCCAAATCTTGAATCTGACAGCAAATCAAGATTTAATCCAGATGGAAAATTAACAAAGACTGAAAGTTTTTCCGCTTACTCTGTACAACTTCCAATGGGTGCAGATAAAATCACCCAGACAATAAAAGCCACTGCGTGCTACGAGTACCGAACAGAAGCAGCAATTGAAGTATGTATAGATCCAAAAACAAAGAATATAAGAGATGACATCTGCACAGTAGAACCTATTTCTCTTTCAGGAGGACAAGGAGCTCCTGTAGCTATCACAAAGATAGAAGAAGAAATCTACAAAAACAAACTGCAGTTTAGAATTTATTTTGAAAACGCTGGCGACGGAACAGTTATTAGAACAGGCAGAATTACAAACTGCCATACTTCGTTAGAAAGAGAAGACGCAAACAAAGTTGATGTAAGAACAGTAAGTTTCTCTGGAAACACCATGTTTTGCGAACCTCAACCCCCAATACAGCTGGATGACAGAGGAAAAGGGTTTGTGTTTTGCTCATATCAGGGAGACTTAGGCGATGAAGCCTACAAAACTCTTCTTCAAATAGAGCTTGACTACGGCTATAGAAGCTCAATTCAAAGAGATGTTGAAATACTTCAAGAGCCATGAATTTCAAAAGATTTATATAAAAAAGAGGGTGAATATAGCGTTATAACTAAATAAACCGTATCGGAGGGAAAAAAAATGATTAGCAAAAGGATAATGATTATATTAAGCGTGATAGTATTCCTTCTTCTTCTAACTGGATGTAATGGAGGAGATACAAGCGAAAGTATTTCACTAAACGACCCTTATCTAGGGGGTTCTCAAGGACTTGTTATTGAATTTGAACCGTTAGGTGTCGAAACTAACGGTGTACAACAGATATTTGACGACGAAACATTTCCTGTTGAGTTCACACTAAAAAACAAAGGTGAATACACTGTTCCTGCCGGTACTCTAAAGACAAAAATCAAAGGAATATCCCCCTCCGACTACACAGGACTTACATTTGAAAAATCAAACAGTGATGAAATCGAAAAAATCTCAGAATACAATGATAGAGGCGGCGAAACAACTATTGACCATGGCGACGGAAGGCTTGTTGCTTCAAGAATTAAAGACAGAAATCTTCTATCAGCAACAATTTTTGGAGAAATAACATACCCATACAAAACATTTATTTCAGCGCCAAAAGTTTGCTTTAAGGATGTCACATCAAAAACAAGGGATAATGAAATCTGTGATGTTGACACAACACTTCAGGTTTTCTCATCTGGTGCACCTATCAAAGCAGTGAGTGCACAAGAAAGCAGGTCAGGAAGAGGTCTTGTTGCTGTTGAATTTGAAATTGAAAATGTTGGCGGCGGAGAAGCAAAAAGTGCTTCGAGCGCAGAATTTGACTACAGGTATGACGAAATCGGTTTTAATGTGCAGGAAAGCTCATCCCCTGAAAAATGGGATTGTCGAAGCAGCGGACGAGAAGGCGTAGGTAGGTTTGGGGATGACCAAAGACTTACAATCATCTGCAAATTAAGAGATCAGTACAAAATTCAGCCTGATGAAGTATACCAAAGCCAGCTTGATTTAACACTTGAATATAGTTATAAAGTTTTGATTTCAAGCGACTTGATTATTAGAAACAACGATATTTAATTTTTTTATTTTTGTTTTCTTATTTTTTCTATAAAAGCTAAAACTACACTTTTTTCATAACCTTGCTTTTCAACAAGGTCACTGATTATTTTATCTTCAGTATCACCGCGAATAATCGCTTCTTCAATAAACAAATTAAGATCAATCTTGTCATCGTTTGTAAAAGTACTTGTGCTTTTTGAAAAAACCTGACTAATAAGCGGCTGGATAGCCTCCCTTACTTTTAATTCAATTTCTTGTGCAAATTCTTGTTTTTGCAGCTCTTTTTCAGTCAATCTTTGCTTTAGTTTTTCCATCTCTTCCTTTAGAATCTCATTTCCCACTTCAATAGATATCTGCGACTCAGTTCTATCACTGCTAATTCCATCAAGTTCGCTCTTATGCTGCTCTTTTAGTTCTTTTATTCTCTGTTCATAAATCTCTTTTGCTTTGTTCATCTGTTCTTCAAGTATACTTATATTTTTTTGGAATTTTTCCATTTCCTCTTCTAAAACCTTGTTTTTATCCAGCACATATTTATACTCTTTTGCAAGCATTGTAAACTTTTTTTCTATTGATTTTTGTGATATAAGATTTTGCGATTCTTTGTCAGTCTGTTCTTTAAAAGAGATCATCATTTTTTTATTCAAACCATAATTTTCTTTTAAAAGACCCATTATTTTTTCTATAAGTTCTTTTTTAGGTGATTTTATCAGCTTTTCTGGGATGTTTTTCCCAATAAACTCGTTTGAGACAACATCCTCTTTAGGTTCATGTTCTTTTAATCCTGCTTCTTTTTTTTCACTGTTTTTTCTAAGTTCATTTACAACAATTTTAATTTCCTCTAGCCTTTTATCTTTTTGTTTTAGAAGCCTGTTGTAATGCCTTGTTATTTCCCCAATAATTTCTTTTGCTCTTTTATTACCTATTAGACCTTGCTTTTCCTTTTTTAGAAGCTGTCTAATTTTTTTGTCTCTTCTGTTTACCTCTTCTTGATAATTTTTCTCCTTATCCTCAAGAACTTTATTGTATTTTTTCATAATCTCATCTATGGCTGCTTTTGCCTGCAGGTTTCTGCTGTCCGCCTCTCTTTGCTTTTTGACAAAAAAAGCCATGTCTGATTTTATTTTAGAAAGTGATTTTTCTAGTTCTGATACGTCTTTTAGAAAATCTGTTTGTGACTGTCCCTCTTTTTGTATCTGGTTTTCCTGGTCCATCTTAGGAGTTTATAAGGACAAATTTTGAAAGAAGCGCTTCAAGCTGTATGAACTCATCACTGCCTTCTACAAGCCTAAATTCTACTTCTCCGCACTCTTTTACCATCTCAAGCCTTTTTCTTGGATCAACTTCAAGAGACCATATCTGGCTTTGGATTTGCTTGATAATATCTGTTCCTGACAATCCATAGTTTAGCATTGTATTTAAAAGATGGTTTTTTGCATCTAAAAACTTTCCGTTAACAGCAAACTCAATTACCTCTTTTATCTCTTTTGGCCTTGCAACACTTGCCATTGAAAAAACTAGTTCTTCTGTTATATTTTTGCTAATTGCCGCGCACGCCTGGAGTATGTTCTCTGCTCGTCTGCAGTCTCCTTCAGATACAGTAAATAACGCCTCTGCTGCTTCTTTTGAAACTTTTATTTTCTCATTTTCTGATATTTTTTTAATAATTTCGAAAATGTCCTGTTGAGATAAAGGTGTAAACCTAAAAAGAGCGCATCTTGATTGTATTGGATCAAGGATTTTAGATGAATAATTGCATGACAGGATAAACCTGCATGTTTTTGTGTAATTTTCCATTGTTCTGCGAAGCGCCTGCTGTGCTTCTTTTGTAAGAGCATCACACTCATCAAGATAGATTATTTTAAAAGGTACGTTTCCTATCGCCCTTGTCCTTGCAAAATCTTTTACTTTGACTCTTATAACATCAATACCTCTCTCATCCGATGCGTTTAGTTCAAGAAAGTTTTCTTTCCACCCAGCGCCAAAAAGCTCTTTTACAATAACAATTGAAAGTGTTGTTTTCCCAACGCCTGGCGGACCTGCAAATAGAAGGTGAGGCATGTTTTTTTGCTCTACAAACGCCTTTACTCTTTTGACTACTTCTTTTTGGCCTTTTACATCTGAAAACTTGGAGGGCCTGTACTTTTCTGTCCATATCTCGCTTGTCATATTAGATTGGAATAATCATTTATTTAAAAAGTTATTTCTAAAGAATAGGTAAAAAAAAGAAAATGAGATGATGTTTTTCCCATCTATTAATAAAAATTAGAAATTTTTAAATTGCTTCGTCGGACTAAATTATGTCCTCTTCTGCAATTACCATGAAGTCGCCAATGGCAATCACTGCTGAAAAAGGTATTAATATTTGGCCTTTTTTGTCTTTTTCAAGCTCTAGCTTGTCTGTGTAAGAAGTCGGATTTATTAAGACCATGTGTATTAATTCTCCTGTTTTTGCTTCAAAAATTATATCCCCTACTTCTCCAAATTTCTTTCCTGTCTTTGACACAATAATTTTTCCTACAAGTTGTTTTGAGAACTTTTTATCTTCTTCAGTCATGTTTTATTCACCTGTGATTTCCCTACCCACAAACCTCTTAATACGTAAAAATTTGAGTGATGTAGTTATTTATATAAGTTTCTATTTATCTCTTTTGCATGCAGTCATCATAGAGTTGGCACGCGTTGCATTTGGACTTGTTTTGGCATGTTTCTGGTATTTGTTTGCTGCCTAAAATTTTAATCACTTTATCTGTGAGTTCAATTACCTCTTTTTTTAAAAAAGGGTCCATTACAACAATTCGTTCTGTTTTATGATCAAGGTACCTTACAACACCTTCTTTTATTTCCTTGTCTTCTTTTTCTGACAAAAGCAGGATATATGCGCCAACCTGTACTTTGTGGCCAGGCCAAACTCCTGTTTGAGGCGCTTTCCCTGTCTTTAGCTCTACTGGCACAATCTCATTTTCATAGACTTTGATTTCATCAATTATCCCTTTTAGTTTTAGTGTGTCTGATTCTATTCTTACTTCTGACTCTATTTTTGGTGTTAGCGCCTTCCATAGTTTTATGCCAAAAAGACCTGTTTTTTTTGAGAATGAAAACACGTTTTCTGCACGAAGAGTCGCCTCGTATAGTATTGCAGGCCACACTCTTTTAAACATGTCTGGTAATGTTATTTTTACTTCTTGTAGTTTTGTTTTGTTTTTTAAGATTGATTTTTTTAATAGTTCTGAGTATTTCTTTCTGTACCTTTCTTCTACATCTCCATAATTCTCATTTTCATTGATAGATGTTACCAGTTTTTGTTCAGCGTCATTTATTTCTTCAAAAGAATGGTGAGTTACATTTCCTTTCACAATTGCTTCTGGAGGTATCTTGACTATTTTTAGGACTTTTTCAAGATAGAGTTTTCTTGGGCAATATAAATACGAAGAAAGATATGTCACGCTGATTTTTTCCATTATTGTTTGGATAAGATTTTATTTTAAAAGCTTTGCCTTTGGATATGTCCGGTGAACCTGACTTGAGTGATGAGATGGATAGTTTTAAATAAAAAACATCTAAACCTGGTGTTTATGGACGTTAATGACAAATTTAATCTTATAAAAGAAGTCGGGGAAGAAATAATTACAGAAGATGACTTAAAAAAGCTTCTAAAGGAAAAAAAGAATATTGTTGCCTATGATGGGTTTGAGCCAAGCGGACGAATTCATATCGCACAGGCAATTTTAAGATCAATCAATATCAATAAAATGACAAAAGCCGGTGTAAAGTTTAAAATGCTTGTTGCTGACTGGCACGCCTGGGCAAACAACAAGATGGGTGGAGACCTTGACAAGATTCAGACTGTTGGCAAATATTTTATTGAGGTATGGAAGGCGAGTGGAATGGACCTAAAAAACGTTGAGTTTATCTGGGTATCAGACCTTGTAAAAGATGAGGATTATTGGAAGGTTGTTATGGATGTTGCACGGGCAAACACTGTAAACAGGATAATTAGAACTTCCCAGATAATGGGAAGAAGTGAAAAGGAAACATTGTCAGCAGCACAAATCCTATATCCCTGCATGCAGGCAGCAGACATATTCTATCTTAGTGCTGATATTTGCCAGCTTGGCATGGATCAAAGAAAAGTAAACGTGCTAGCACGTGAAGTTGGGCATAAAATAGGCTATTACAAGCCTGTCATCATATCTCACCACATGCTTATGGGCCTATCTGCACCTCCAAAGTCAAATTTAGATTCTGTTGAGCGATCAATTGAGATGAAAATGTCAAAGTCAAAACCTGACACTGCAATATTTATGGATGATTCATCTGATGAGATTAAAAGAAAGATTTCAAAGGCGTACTGTCCTGCCGCTCAAGTAGAAGAAAACCCTATACTTGAGTATTGCAAATACATTATTTTTGAAAAGTTTGACAGCATAAAAATTGAAAGGCCGGAAAAGTTTGGCGGAAATCTTGAGATAAAAAGCTACGATGACTTATTAAAAGAGTTTAAAAAAGGTCTTCATCCAATAGACTTAAAAAACGCGGTTTCAAACCTTATTGATGAAATAATTAAGCCTGTAAGAGATCATTTTGAAAAGGATAAAAAAGCAAAAGAACTTTTGAAAACTGTGAAAGGTTTTGAAGTGACAAGATAAACACACGATGAAAATTAAAGAGCTGCAAAAGATTCTAAGGAGAAAAAAGATTGTATTTGCTCTGTTTATCAACTCTGACTTAAACAAAAGAGACAAAAGTGTTTTCTATTTTACTGGTGTTGACCCTGAATTTGCAGGGCTTGTTGTGCCCAGCAAGAAATCACCTTATCTAATTGTTGCAAAGCTTGACTTTGAAAAATCAAAAAAAGATTCTAAAGTAAGAGTTATAACATTAAAGAAAAATCTGTTTAAACAAGTTAGGATGGATTTTGGAAATATTAAAAGAATCGGTGTGGATTTTACAAAACTAACTATTGCTGAAAAAAGGCTTTTGAAAAAATCTTTTAAGAGTGCCAAGTTTATAGACATTTCAAAAGACATCATTGAGCTTCGAGCCCAAAAAACAAACAAAGAAATAGAAAAAGTAAGGCGGGCCTGTAGGATAACTGACAAAATCTTTAACAATTTACTCTTAAATTTTAAGTTTGAAAAAGAGTCAGGAGTGGCTGATTTTATTGAAAACGAAGCTAAAAGACAGGGGTGTAATCTTTCTTTTCCTACAATTGTAGCAAGCGCCAAGAACTCTTCTATGCCTCATTATAAAAATAATAATTCCAAATTAATTAAAGGTTTTTGTGTTATTGATTTTGGTGTTAATTTTGAAGGTTATTGTTCAGACATGACAAGAACAATCTATATCGGGAACCCTTCTGCCAAAGAAAAAGAAGATTATTACAAAGTGCTTGGCGTTCAAGAAGAAGCAATTAAACAACTAAAAAAAGGAGTGGATTTTAGAGAGGTTGACGATGCTGCTAGAAAAGTGTTAGGTGATGCATATATTCATGGGCTTGGACACGGACTTGGTATTGATGTTCATGAACCTATTGCTGCTATCCCAAAAAAAGTTACATTAAAAAAAGGAAATATATTAACTGTTGAGCCTGGAATTTATTATCCTGGAAAATATGGGATAAGAATAGAAGATGATGTTCTTGTTAGGGAAAATGATTGTGAAGTTTTAACAAAGAGCCAAAAAAGTCTTGTTGTTGTAAAGAAATAATCAATAACTAAATCTTTATCATCCACTTCCCGCTTTTTTGTACGAGTTTGTTGTCAAACCAGATTTCTCCTCCTTCTCTGCGGAAGTCTTTGACAATATCCCAATGAAGTGCTGAGTCATTTCCATTTTTCTTGTTGTTTTTTATGTTTTCAGGATAGGCCATGCCTATTGCAAGATGGATTGTTCCTCCAATCTTTTCATCAAAAAGCAAGTTTTTTGTAAATTTTGTAACCTTGTCATTCATGCCAATGCCAAACTCGCCAAGGTATTTTGAGCCTTTGTCCATGTCAAGCATTGCTTTTAGAAACTTCTCATTTTTTTCTGCGGTGGCTTTTACTATTTTTCCTTTTTCAAATTCAAGTCTTATCCCTTCAACTTCATTTCCTGCTCGTATTGCAGGGTATGTAAATTTAATGTGTCCTTCAACTGAATATTTTTCTGGTGCTGTGAATACTTCTCCATCTGGCACGTTGTATATTGCATATTCATATTTTGATTTCATCCCTTTAACAGAAAATGTGATGTCTGTGTCTTTTCCAACAATTCTGACTTTTTTTGTTTTATCTAGTAGCTGCGAAACTTTTCTTAGCTTTTTAATCATCTTTTTTGGATCTTGATTTGTTGCTCCGAACAAAAAATCTTCATATTCTTCCAAGCTCATACCAGCATCCTGTGCTAATGCGTTTGTTGGATAGTCAACCCCAACCCATCTTTTTTTCAAAACAATTTTTGATATTGGGTCTGTCACTTTGCTTCTAACAGCTATTTTTTTATGGTCAACATTTGATAGCTCTCTAGTGTTAGCTTTCCCACCTATAGATATAAAAACATCTGATTCTTTTGCTTCCAGTTCAGTTATTTTCGGATAGTGATTTAATTGGTGTTCTTTTGCTTCTTTAAAGAAAATATAATTAAGGCCTGGAACCCCTACTTTAACTGTTGCAATTGCGCCTTTTTTTATGCAAAGCTTGTAAACCTCTCTTATCAAAGGCTCTGCTATGGAAGAACCGCTTATAACAACTTTGTCCCCTTTTTTTACCTTAGTAGAATGATTGACAAGTATTTCTGCAAGTTTTTTTACGCATGGGTCTGTCATGGATTTTTTAAAAACAGATTTTCTATATAAAAGTATCTTTTAATTCATCGACGAAAAATAAAGGATATCTTTAAATACTATGCCAGCATACTATAAAGGATATATAATACAGGTTTAAGGTGGATAATTTTTGAGGGCTGAAAAGGAACTTGACAATGTAATGTATTCTTATTCTTCTGAGACTAATGAACTTGAAGAAGAAAATAGAATGCTTCGAGAAACCATCTCTCAGTTGAAAGGAGAATTAGACAGGCTTAAGGTTCCTCCTTTAATGGTTTGTGAAGTTATTGAGACTATAAAAGAAAACTCAATAATCAAAGTTCCAAATGGAAACCAGTTCTTTGTAAATATTTCTTCTGATGTAAAAAAGCTCGCTGCTGGAGACTCTGTACTTGTTGACCAAAAGAATCTAAATATTATCAAAAAGATGGGTAAGGAAAGAACATTTAATGTTGAAAAATTTGTCATCATAGAAAAACCAAACCTAAAATGGGAAGAAGTAGGAGGCCTTGATGAACAAACAACAGAAATTAAGGAAGTTATCGAGCTCCCATTAAAAAAGCCAAAGCTATTTGAGCAAGTTGGAATTCAGCCTCCAAAAGGAATATTATTGCATGGGCCCCCGGGTACTGGCAAAACACTTCTTGCAAAAGCTGTGGCATCATCTACAAAAAGCACATTCATTGAGATTGTTGGTTCTGAACTTGTACAAAAATTCATCGGTGAGGGCGCAAAGCTTGTAAAAGAGATTTTTGCACTTGCAAAAAGAAAGGCGCCTGCAATCATTTTTATTGATGAAATAGACGCACTTGCTGCAAGAAGAATAGAAATTGGTACAAGCGGAGAGCGTGAAGTACAAAGAACATTCATGCAGTTTTTAGCAGAAATTGACGGATTTAAAAATCTTGGAAACATCAAAATCATCGGGTGCACAAACAGAAAGGACATATTGGACCCTGCTATTCTTCGTTCTGGAAGGCTTGATAGACATATTATGGTTCCATCACCTAATAGAGAGGGTATTAGAGAAATTTTCAAAATCCACACAAAAAACATGAAGCTTGACAAAAAAATAAATCTTGATAAAATACATAAAGATATGGAAGGGTTTTCTGGCGCTGAAATCAAAGCTGTGTGTACTGAATCAGGTTACTTTGCAATAAGAGAAGACAGGACAAATATCACAAGTAAAGATATTTCTAATGCTATAAAAAAAGTTCTTCGAAAAGAAGAGGAAGAAGGCGACGAATACATGAAGATGTTTGGCTAAACGACTAAAAATTCTTAATTTTTAAGTATGTTTGGATAGAATCTGTGCCAGCTCAGCAGTTACATCCGTATTTCATTGGCTTTCGCCTCGACTGGTGTTCACGTCCTCATCGCTGATTGCACTTCTAATATAAAGAAATAAGTTTTACTTTTTTAAACTATCTGAAAATCAACACTTATCCTAAAAGTGTATGGTGCATATTGTCCGCACTTTACAACATCAAGTATTTTGCATTCAAAATTGTTTCTTTTGCATGCGTCTAACACTTTTTGTTTTGCCAAATCAAATTCTTTTTCCTGCAAAAAGTCATAAAAATGGAGGATGGTGCCTTTTTTTGCTACAGACAAAGCTGTATCTAAAAAATTCTCTGCAGACTTTGGAAGAGGCATTAGAATTCTGTCAAATTTCTCATTCAAACTTGGAACAACCTCCCTTACATCTCCATTTATAAGCTTTACATTCTCAAGCTTGTTTAATTTAACATTTTCAAGTCCATATTCATGCCCAACAGGATTAATTTCCACCCCGACAATCTTTGATGGGTTGGCATTCTTTGCAATAACACAGACAAAAGGAGTGCATCCTGAAAACATAACCAAAACACTTTCACCCTCTTTTACTAATTTTGAAATTCTTAAGCGTTCATTAGATGACCTTGTTGAAAAGTATACTTTTTCAACATCAAGCTTAAGTCTGACATTGTTTTCTTTGTGAATGGTTTCTTTTCTCTTTTCGCCCGCAATGTGAGATAAAACAGGCGTTCTAAACTCATTTGCATATTTTTCTGTTTTTTTTAAAACAACATTAATGTTTTTTCTATTCTCAATAACTTTTTCTCCAATAATCTTTTCTTTTTTCTCAAGCTCTTTTGGAAAATCTGTAAATATTAATATGTCTCCAACTACATCAAATGATGAAGGCAATAATCTTATTTCTCTCTTAGTCAATTCATCCTTAAGCATTTCTTTTAGCTTCATAAAATTAAGAGAACAAGATTTTATTTTTAAAGATTGTCAAACAAGTATCAAAAACACGCCTAAAATCATGATAATGCAGGCAAACGACCGATGCATAAGTTTTGTTTCCTTAAACAGTTTTCCTCCAACAACAAGCTCAATTGTTGTGGAAAAGCGCCTTATTGGTATTATCAAACTAACTTTCGATGCAGGTATTGCAATAGCACTTATTATAAAGTAAATGCTTGTAAGATCAACTATGGCAAACAAGCTTAGTGGAAAAGCTCCTGTTCTAGCACTTTTTACAAGTTCATTAATAGGAAATTTGTGTGAGACATACATTATAAACAAAAATACTAATGAAAAAAAATACGAAACAAAAAGATAATTGTAAATTTCCAAACTGTACTTTGTAAAAATTATTTTTTCTATTGGCGGTGCAAAGCTGATAATAAATATTGCAAAAAATGCAAATAAAAAGTATTTTGATGAAAATATTCTTTTTACTTGTTCTTTAAATCCTTGTCCGTGTTCTATTGTTAGATAATAAGCTCCAAAAATTAATATGCCAACACCAATATATTCTTTTAAGCTTAGCCTTTCTCCAAGAAAAACAAAGCTTATCAATATCAAAAAGATAGGTGAGAGATTTCTAATTGGCGCCATAATTGAAATATCAGAGTGGTGTAGTGCTTTTGTGAAAAACAAAAGCCCTGTTGTGACTACAAGCGACCTCATTAATATTAGAAACATAGGCATTTCAAAAAGATTTGGCGGATTTATAATGTTTAATGGTATTAAAAATAAGAATCCAAAGAAGTACATCAAAAATATTAGGCTTAGTGAATGCTCTTTTTTTAGAAGAAATTTTTGCATTATGCCTGCAAACCCCATCAGTATTGCCGACATTATTGTAAATATTAGCCAATTCATTAGAAAAACTCACCAAGTCCTTTTTGCTTTTCGTCTCCTTGTTCTTCAAATTTGTCAATCACTGATTTAACTCTTTCTTTTGAAAAGTCGTGCTTTTTTACTAAAAACTCTTCTATCTTCTCTGGCTTGATGTTTTTAAATTTTATGCTATATTCATCGGTTATTTTCATCTTCTTGATAAGATAATATATATCCTGCCATGGATAATCAAAATATTTGCCCCACTCAACTTCTTCAAACAAAGCATCTAGGTCATCTTTATATTTTTTTACAAGTTCTATTCCTTTTTTTGGACCTATTCCCCTAATTCCGCCGATATTGTAATCTGTTCCTACTAGCATGCCAAGTGCTATTAATTGTGTTTGGTCTACACCCAGATGATTTAGATTTTGTGAGAGTGTGATTATTTCTGGCTGTGTTGTCTCATATGCAAGTTTTCCATGGCTTTTTCTTTTTCCTGATATTGTTAAATTTTTTACAACCTTTGGTGCCCCAAACAAAAGAGAGTCTGTATCTTGAGATACAACAGCATAAACTTCTCCTTTTTTTGCCATGTGTGCCGCTTGCGCCTCTCCTTCAGAGGGCGCCTGGACTATTGGAAGACCTAATATATCTATAAGTTTTTTTGCCTGCTCTACCATTTCTGGTGTTAGTCTTGATGTTCTCGAAGCATATTTTTTCATTTCTTCTATGTCTTCTTTTGCTGCTGCTTTTTCATATTCTTTTTGAGCCTCAATCTTTAATTCTTTTCTGCGCTCTCTTTCTGCTTCTTTTAGCTTTGGAACTTCTCCATCAAATACAAACACCATTTTTAGACCTTGCTGCATTAGTTTTGTTGTTCTAAAAAAAAGGCCTGTCAGGTGGCTTGTTATGTTTCCTTTTGAATCTTTTAACGGTGCCCCGTCTCTTTGCCTTATTGTTGACAAAAATTGGTATAGTAAATTATATGAATCAACAGCAAGTATTTTGCCAGAAAGCTGCTGGATTGTTGTTTTTTCTGTTATTAGAAGAGTTGTTATAGCAGTTCCCATTTTTTATCAAAAAATTAATCTTTAAATTGTTTTAAATGTGGCGTTTTCAAGGTCGCCAGAATCTACCATCTCCTTTGCCTTTTTTGTTAGACCTCCCTCTGTTAAGAAAAGTAGTGGTATTTTTTTTGATTGGGACTTAACATATGCTGTTGATAAGTCTCCTTCATTAATTTTCTTTTTTTGTTTTGCACGTGCATAATATCTTGCTTTGCCAACAGGAGTTGACATTGAAACAACAAATTCATACTCTTTTTTCTTCTTTAAAACATTTTCTTCTATTATTTCAATATTGTTTTTTTCAAAGAACTTGTTTATTTTATCATGAAATATTTCAGAGTCATCTGTTGTTTTTAGTATTCTTTCATTTTTCGGTCTATCGGCACTAGAAACTTTGCTGCTTTGTGTTTCTTCTTTTTTATCTTTTTCTTTTGATATCTCCTCTTTTTTAGCTTGGGCTTTAATTTCTTTTACACCAATCATTTTTCTTACAATGGAACTAACGTCATAGTTAGGGAACATATACCATTTCCAAAAAATTTCTTTTTCTCCTTTGATGTTTACTTCAAGTGGCTTTGCAAAGTCTTTGATGCTTCTAAGCGCCACTCTCATTAGTGGTGTTTGTATTTTATCACGCACTACTTTATTCTCTTTTATCAAGACGTATGCTTTTTGGTCTTTTTCATTTAAGTGTTTTGAAAGATATTGCAGTTTTTCCTCTTGTCCTTTCACATAATATGTCGGTGATCCTCCTATTTTTGTGTTTGATATCTCTATCATCTTATCATCTCTAAGCTGAGAAAGAACTGCGCCGATAATGAATGTATCCCCTCCAATTTCTCTTACAACATCTCTAGGAATAACAGGACCTTTTTGCTTTATTATTTCAAGCACTTTTGGCCTTAAATCTACTTTTTCCATAATAAAACTGGATTAGAATAAGATATTTAAAGCTTTGTGCCTTATGGTCTTGTCCATTTAATCTCGTAGTAGGTAACATCTCCTTCTGAGTCAACAATACCAATTAACAATCTTTTTTTTGTTGAATGAGCCACCCTGTTTTTTGCTGCAAATTCATACCAAGTGTTTACTTCTGACTCATGCACGGGATAAAGCACCCATTTTGCGTGGTCTTCTCCTGGTTTTATTCCCCTGTCATATACTCTAAAGTCTGCTCCGAATTTAAGTGCTGTTTTTACTATGTATCCTCTGTCTCTCATGTTTTTAAATACCTTGTATCTTGTCCAGATATTTTTTTCAACGGTTTTTGCTCTTTTTAGGAATTTTTCAGTGTCAATCGGTTTTTTTCTGCCATCAAGCACCACTATTTTTTCTTTTTCTATAAGGTACATTGCTTCGATTAGTGAAAGCTCGACTCTGTTGTTGTGAACATCTCCAAATCTGCTTTGATTGTATAGTTCTCTAGCTATATCAGAGTCCTCGCTGACTACAACATTATTGTGAAAAGTTGCATTTATGATTTCTTTTTTCTTTGCCATATATTCAAAAGAATCGAATTTTGTTTAAAAAAGTTGTTATTTATGAGCA
>JAAOYE010000039.1 GCA_018221175.1 Candidatus Woesearchaeota archaeon | reverse complement strand
GAAGAAAAATGTTTCAAGGTGAAGACGCCGACCCAGAAAAGCTCACATGGACATGGACAAAAAAAGAGCTAAAAGAGTTTGCTCCGCATGAGCCTCAGGTTGGCAAGCTTGTTGTTGAGGGCCATGCAATAAAACTTCCAGTAAAGGCAGGAGACGAAGTATATAAATCGATAGAACAAGTTAGAAATATGAAAAATAATAAAAAAATCATCAAGGAATTAACAAAAAAAATGGCGGAATGGAATGAGACATTCAAAATCAATATCGAATTTTATGATGCAAATAAGGATAATATATCAACACAAGTTACACAGATTGACAAAAAAGGCAGTTTTAAGTTAAAATTTGAAACAGAAACCCCTGTTGAAGGAGTAAAAGTTGCTTTGCCAGAAGAACATAGAGATGGTGAAGTGAATTACAAGCTTGAATTCTTGGAAGACACATCCTCATATATTGACTTAAAAAAAGAGCAGATTATTGTTGCACAACCTATAGTGACTGTTAATGATAAAGTAAAAGAACTGATAAAAATACGTGATGAATTGGCTTCAAAAATTAAGGATAAAAGCAGAGCATTTAGTGATTGGAGAGAAACAAATGTAAATTATAGAGAAAAATTAATTAAAGAGATTATTGACCTTTTAGATTCATTAAAAGACAGTGCAAATTATGGTCTTGGGTCTTCTGAAACTGAATATGACAGCTATATTGAAGAGATTAAGAATATCCATATTTTGTATCACAATAAAACTTCATGGGAAGAATTCCTAAATAAATTATCAGAGATTATTAACAAATTCTGGGGAGAAACTGGATAACTGATTTTTCCAAAAACTATTTAAAGAAAAACTCTCAGGAATTAGTGTAAAGACTACTATGACGTGATAATATGGGTTTTTTCAGACAGCTTAAAGGGCGTTTTAAACATCGAACAAGTTTTAGGATAATAAATACTTTAAGATACAGTAAAAAACTTGCATGGTTTTATGGTGATAAATTTAGAGAAATGACTGAACCGCAAGGACTTCTAAAAAGATACAATGAGATAACACAAGAATCTGTGCAAAAAGGCGAAAGAGAGGAACTTCTAAAAAATGTAAAAGAATTCATAAAAAGCATATTAGATGACGCTGATAGAATTTTACTTGCACAACGAGGAGTAATTGTTTTTTTAAAAAAGAAAATCAAGAGAATAAATTCACTTCATGATGAGATTAAAAGTAAACTTAGAAGATTTGAAAAGGAACATAAAGATGAATATGAGGAAATCGCAAAGACTGTTGAAGAAGATTTTGATGAAGTAATGAATCCTATCAGAGACGCATTAAACTTTATAATTAGACTCGAAAAAGACTTGGCATTTGGAAGACATCAACTCATAACTCAAACCTTTCAATTTGATTTTCAAACTGGAAGTCAATTAGGTTTTTTTGCAAATAGAGAAAGAGATATTGACAGAGATGAAAACAAATTGATGAAAGATTTTCAAAGACACATTCTTGACATGAGAAACCCTGTGAAACTTGAAAGAGTAAAGCCTGAAGTGAAAAAAAGTGTTCAAAGATTTACAGAAACAATATCTAATGACATGAAGTTAATTAAGCAGCAAATGAAAAATCTAATTGTTCTGTTAGTAAAGCTTGAAGATGCAAAAGAGACTGTATTACAGCAAGCACTGGAACAACTTGGAAAGTTGGGTCTAGATCAAGAAGCTTTAAATGAGATAAAGGAAAATTTCCATCAATTAGAAGCAAATATCAGAAACGAAGCTAAAACCGAATGGGAAGGCTCAAAAGCTGATTTAAAACTAGTGGCTTAATTCTATTATAAAATAACCCCTTTTCTTCTTTTTAAACCGAAAAGTATTTAAAAAGATATTACATATCTTATTATAAATAATATTATTTGAGATATAGCACGAGGCCTTGATGAAGTTTAAGACTAAACTTTGGAAGAGAAGTCAAAAGTCGTTTGCGACGACTATCCCACACATAGCATTACTTGCTATGGACGAGGAAAAAGAATATGATGTAGTGTGGGAATTTGATAAAGATTCTGGCAAGTGGACCCTAGAGCTTGTCGAGAAGAAAGGTGGTGGGAAATGAGGGGAAAAGCCGCCTTTCTTCTTGCTTTTATTTTGTCATCAACATCAGCTTATGCTCTTGATGCCAACTTTAAGGTAAACATTGTCAAGTATTTGGGACAGGCAATGTCTTGGATTGTGGAAATCGTCAGGGTGCCTGTAATAAGACAAGGGCTTAGCGTTATAGCGCTTGTTGTCATTTTTAACAACATCTTTAGAGAAGCAGTAAGAAAAATCCACATATTTGCAAATCATCCAAACAGAATCTCGATGCCGGTATCTATTCTATCAACGTTTGCAATATACACAACAGTAAATCCAGAAGTGATTGAACGAATGTTCTTGTATTTGATAATCGCTGTACTTGTAATCTTCCATTTAAAACTATTTATGAAACTATATAGAAAAATTGCAGGCAGATTTAGACCAAGGCGGGCAATAAATGCCCAAAGAAATGTTGCTGGTCAAACTAAAGAAAATCGAGTCTATGGGGGGAATATTCAAGAAAGCTCAGAAGAGCTTGGTGATGAAATTAAAGATGAAAAAAAGTTGATAGCGGATAATGACGCCGCTCTAAACTTAACGATTGAGGAAGCTAAGGAATTAGAAAAAATAAGAAGAAAAATACTGAAAAGAATACAGCAAAAAGGTGACTAAATGAGTAAAATACAAAGGCTCTTGAAAAAGTTTTCATCTACGGCAACCAATTTATCCAGAGACATCTCAAACTCCAACAGGTACGAAAAAGAGTTGTTAGAAAAAATCAGAGAAGAGATAGAAGTCGTAAGTAGCAAAGAAGGTCCAATTCTTATAGAATGGAAAAAAACTGTTGGGGGAACTATGAGCAAAATAGAAGGGACTAAAAATTTTGATCCGGCAACTATAAATGTTTCAGAAGAAGAATTAGAGGAATTAAAAAGAATTGAGAGTAATATAAGCAAATTGAAAAATCTTAATAGAGCGCTGGTTAATAATGCAAAAAATCAAGAACATTATTTATTGAGAAGCGTTCAATACTCCAAAATGATTATTGAAAATTATCAGATAATAAGGCAGAATTTTATGAATGTGAATACGAATAGTCTATATCTTATGCAAAATACTATTATAAACATGATTAATATCACTTATGAAAGAATTCAATTAAGCGAATATATTGAAAACCAAAGAAAAGAAAAGAAAAATCACTTGCATGAATATATTAATTTATTAGTAGAAATTGAAAAATATCAAGAATTAATTAAAAGAGCAACAAAAAAAGAAATTAAAATGATAAAACGAGATAAGCACACAATTGAAGATATGCCTAGAGCAGCATAATAACATTTATATATAAAAACAATCAGAAAAGAAATATCGAGGTGAAATAAATGTTTGATTTTGACGATCCAAAAAACTGGTCAGTGCTTATTATTGGTATATTGTTAATGGCGCTTGGCTTAATACCCCTTCTACATGGTTGGGGGGTTATCGGCTTTGGCCTGCCAAAGTTCTTAGCAAACATAATCTCAAGCATAGGACTTTACTTAATTGCAGCCGGTGGGATCTACCTTTTAATTGACTCATTCATGGAAGACTCAACTATGAGGATTGTAAGCATTATTGTCGCAGTCACAGTTACCGCGTTTGGGATATTTGCTCTTTTATTTCAGTTTGGAGTGCTCCCGTGGAACGTATCATTTTTGGCAAGCACTGTTCCAATGATTTACAACATCGTCTTTGTGATAGAAGGACTGTTCCTGTTCATAGCAGCGTTTGCTATGTTTTGATTAAGGAGTAAAAATGGCAATATTAAAAGCAAGAGACTTAAAAAGACAGACCAGCCAGCAAGAAGAAGAGAAAGGAGGCGGACTACACACAATATCTGCATTTATCTTCTTAATATTTGGCGTAATATTAATACTAAAGCTACTAAACTTCAACTATGCCTTTTTTCAGTACATCCCTGAAACAATCCTGTATTGGATTGCTGCTATAGGCTCAACAATTGGCGGGCTTTACATGATTTACAAGAAGTATTTGTACAGGCAAAAGTTGATACTTAAGTAACATACCTTGTGAGTCTTTTTTGGACAAGTTCTTCAGGCGTGTCTTTTTGTATTTCTCTTATTCTTTTTTCAACATATTTTGCAGCCTTTTTAATGTCATACTTTTTAGGTATGTTAAAAAATATGAATGGGATGCTTTTAAAATAATGCCGCGTGATGAAGCAGGAGTAATTGTAGACGTGGTCGTCGATATAATATGAGTTCCAAGACTCTGCGTCTTTTCCTATGTTTGGCGACAAAAAGTAAGCCATTGGCGCTTTTTCATTGATTGGCACCCTTTTTGCTTTTTTATTGACTTTTTTAAAATTGAATGCTTTTCTTTCAATCTTTATCTTGTTTCCTTTAGAGTGCTGACCAAGACCAATTATTATGTCTGGCATCGCTTTTTTTACTTCGTCTGTATATTGTTTTTTCTCAAAGCGAAGCAAAAACACTTTTTTTGACAGGTTTTTTTGTTTTTTTACTTTTTTTAGAATCTTTTCTGTAATGTTTCTTTTCCAGCCTTTGTAGTCTTTGAAGCTGTATAGAAGTATTTTCATATAAGAAGAAAATATTTACTTTAATTTAAATCTTACTTAATTGAGACTTGCGCGCCGACTGCTTGGCCTGGCATGCCTGTTTCAAATAAAACTCTTACAGCACCACTGTTTCCATGCGCTGAAGACACTCTTCCTTTGATTTCCTTGTCCCCGGAAGTTTTCCAAACTACTTGTTTTCCAACTAGTTTAGATGCTTTTTCTTTAGAATCCACACTATCTACTCTAATGACCATCTGGTTGTCATACTGTCTGTGTCTACTCATCCTGAAGTTTGCAATAACTGCTTTCATGATTTTGCAGAAAAACGAGTTAGTTTTTAAAGATTGCGTTTGAGAAAATTAAGTCAACCCTTCATTAAATAGTTTCAAATAAGAAATAGCCACTTTATTCCAGATCATATCCCTTGTGTAATCATAAGCATTCTTTCCTAACTCCCCCTTCAAATCAGGATTAGATAAAATGTTTATAACTGCTTTAGCAATTAAATTAGAATCTCTAAAATCATCTAATAAAATCCCTGTTTTAGGAGTTACTATTTCATTTGCATGCAAAAAAGGCGTAGAAATGACAGCGCAGCCGCAGCCCATAGCATAGACTAAGGTGCCACTAGTCATTTGACTGTTGTTTAGAGATGAACAAATATATATGTCGCTTGATTTTAGATATGAAAAAAGCTCGTTAAGCGCGAGATATTCATTAATAAATTTCACATTGTTTTCCAAGCCGAGTTCTTTTACTTTGTCCTTGAGAGACTCGCGATATTTTTCACCCTCAACTTTGAGGGTTTTTGGATGCGTCACTCCTATAACCAAATATAATACGTTTGGGAATTGTTTAACTATACCTGGAAGGGCATCTATTATGTATTCATACCCCCTACCAGAAGATCTCCCTTCCTTCCTTCCTGGTCTTAAAAAACCAAAAGAGGTTAGGATTATCCTATCACTATATCCTAATTTTTTCTTTAAATCTGTGTTTTTTTCATAAGGCACATCATGAATTCCGTGAGGTATAAGAACTATTTTTGAATCATTCAAACCATACTGCTCTTTAAGTATTTCAACTGCTAAATTTGACATCACCACTATGTGTTTTGAGTGTTGTGCAATCGACTGGACAATGTTTTTCCTTTCATTAGATGGGTGAGGTAAAACAGTGTGAAATGTTGTAATCGCCGGCTTTTTTAGTGTCTTAAGAAACATGAGTAGATTCTCACCATGATCTGAGCCAAATATTTTGAATTCGTGCTGAACATTCACCATCTTAATTTTATCATTATTATTGATTTCTTGTGCGGTTCTTACATATTCTTTCTCATCACCATCATTAATTTGATATATTACTTCATCAGAATAATCATAAGAATTCCCATTATCATTTAAAGCAATAACCTTAGATTTCAACTTGGGATTAGCTAATTTATCCATAGCAATAGTCAAATCCTGTGTGAAAGTAGCAATACCGCACTTCCTGGAAGGAAATGTGCTCATATAAGCTATAAAAGATTGTTCATTATCACCCTTCATTATACTATGAAAATTGAGAATTTATATTAATGTTTCGCATAAGAAGACTTAAAAAATTATCTTGACTAAGTTTTAGCTTAAATATTTAGAAAATTCTTTCATGTAGGACTTAGCCACGTTATCCCAAAGCATGCATCTTGTTTTTTCATACGCGTTTTTCCCCATCTCTTCCCTGAGTCCTGGGTTTTCAAATAGTTTTATTATTGCATTAGCATATCCTTGTGAGTCGCCAATATCTACTAAGAAACCTATGTCTTTAGTAACAGCTTCTTTAGCATGCAAAAACGGGATTGTGACAATCGGTCTGCCACAACCCATAGCATAGGCTAGAGTACCACTCACAATTTGGGTGAGCTTTTTTCCTGAAGAAACAAAGATGTCAGTTGCTCTCAAATAAGAAAGTAATTCATCCAAGTCAAGATATTTGTTTACAAACTCAACATTATCATTTACTCCCAGTTTATTGATTAGTTTTTTTAAGGAATCCCTGTATTTTTCACCTTTCTTTTTTAATGTGGTAGGGTGGGTTGCCCCAATTATTTGAAATAATGTGTTTGGAAATTTCTTAACGACTTTAGGAAGAGCTTTTATTATTGTCTCATAATCCTTCTCGCCGCTTATCAATCCAAATGAGGCAATGATTAGCCTATCTTGATATCCAAGTTTTGTTTTTGGAACAATGCTTGGCGAGTAAGCGACTTCGTGGATTCCGTGAGGTATAACAACGATTTTTTCTTTGTTTAACCCATAATCATTAACAAGTATTTCAACTGCTGTGTCCACCATTACTATGATTGATCTTGTTTTCTCTGCTAAGTATTGCAGAATATATCTTATGTTAGCTGGAGGATTTGGTACAACTGAGTGGAGTGTTATAACAACTGGTTTTGTTATTGTTTCTAAAAACGCACTAAGGTAATTAAGGTATTTTCCTCCATATATTCCAAACTCGTGCTGAATGTTTACAAGCTTGATATTGTCATCGTTATTTATTTCTTTTGCTATATTTTTGTATTCTTTAATCACAGTTTCATTAATTTTGAACATGACCTCTTTTGGATAATCAAGGTTTTTTGATTGCTCATTTGTCATTGCTGCTATTTTTGATTCATACTTTGGCTTGAATTCTTTGTCCATTGCTGTGATTAAATCCTTAGTGAATGTTGCGATGCCACATTCCCTTGGCGGATATGTACTAAGGTATATTATAAATGTGTTTTTTTCTTTGTTTTTCATTTTTCAAAGTTAAAAAAATTGGTTACATATAAATTTTTTCAAATTTTTTTATTTTTTAGAAGTTAACTCATCTAATAATTCATTAATGTTTAAAGAAGCAACTGCGATTCTTTTATCAGCCGCCCCATAATATATATAAAGTTTGTCTCCAAACAAAGCAGTTCCTTGAGGGAAAACCACATTGTTTACATCTCCTTTAACCTCCCATTCTTCTTGTGGGCCAAACAAAGGAGCTTCAAGTCTGCCTATCACTTTACATGGATCTTTTTTATCCAGCAACGCAACAGATACCCTATATAACCTCCCATCATCCACGTTTTGGACTGCGTGATAAATTAAAATCCATCCTTTCTTAGTTTCTATAGGAGGACACCCCCCTCCTATGTTTCTTGATTCATACCAATATTTTGGCTCAAGTATGATGTAATCAGGTAGTTTTTTTAGATATTTTTTCCAATAAGTTAATGTTAAATCCTTAAATTCATCAAAATATATGACTTGGATGTCAGGCTGTATTCTATGGACAAGTGCGAATTTCCCCTTAATTTTTTTGGGGAATAAAAACGCGTCTTTTTCCCATAAAAGCACACCTTCACCTTTTACCTCTTTGTAAAATGTCTTGAAAAAGAAGTATCTGTCTTTTAGATTTGTATTAGTAAATATATCTCTTACATCGTTGTATTTTATTCTTGGACTAATCACTCCTTTTTTTTCCCAGATTTTTAAATCAGTGCTTGTCGCATAAGCAATTAATGCATTAAGTCCATCGTACGCAGCGTACATCATGTAGTATATCCCATCCAAAAAAACGATTCTTGGGTCTTCTGTTCCTTGCTTTTCATAATCTTTTTCTGGAAAAAGAATTGGTTTTTGACTGCGTTCAACAACTTTTAATGGTCCGTCTAGTCTGCAATATCCTATGCTGGATTTATCATCTTCCTTGTTCACTGCTCTGTAAAACATGTGAAGTGTGTTGCCATCTTGGACTATGCTTGGGTTTAGCACGGCTTTGCTTTCAAATCCTAAATCGGTTGCTTCAAGAATAATTCCTTCTTTTTTTACTTTTACCATGTATAAATCTTTTTATTCTGCCTTAATAAAGTTTTTGATTAATTAGAGAATAAAGAACATGATAACAGGAAGCAATAAGACTCCCATTGCGTGGCTTCTTGATATTCCTCGAAGCGGCGCTATCATCCCAACGAACGCTGAGACTATTAGTATTAATAAGCCAATTGGGCCTGTTAATATTATGGAAAGTGCTGTTATTAAGAGTATTATAAAAACCACTAATTTTTGATAGTTTACTTTTGTGATTAGATATGAGAATCTCTTTGCGATAAACAAAGCCAGGAAAACACAGATTATTCCTGTTAGCACTGATGATACCACCAAAGTCAATAATCCAAAAATATCAATTTCCAAAAGGTTTGAAATTGCAATCACACTCCCATTTCTTGCTTTGTCAAGTACAAATAATGTTACAAGCGACAAAACCATGTTGACAGTGTTGACGCCCCCGATTAATATCATAAACCCTTTGTCGCCTATATCTTTTGTGAGCTGCTGCGCAATAACTGCGCCCTGCGCTGGTCCAAGTCCTGGAAAAAAGCTGGTTAAAGTCCCTGCGAAAGTTGATGCGAAAAGTGCCTGGGCTGCAACTGCTGGCTTGATTTTTTCTTTTTTGATAATTTGTTTTGGAATCATTACTTTATTCATGAATGAAATCAAAAGTGCAGACACGCCAAAGAGTCCTGAGAGCAGCGGGAACAACGGGTTTTTTAGATTTGGAATTCCAAGAACTATAGACCCTAATATTCCTGATAAAAGAAACAAAAATAATGCCCAAAGCTTTAGCTTTTCTCGAAGTATCATGAAAAACACTATGAAAATCAAAAAGTAGCCAATGTGTTGTTTGATTAAAGGATAAATAATCCCAACTAATTTTATGAGGTATGGAACTAGCATGATTGCAAGCAAAAGGCCGCCAAAGCTTCCTACGACTGTGAGGTAGACTGCGCCGTAACCGTGGCCTTTTAATAGCATTTTGTGTCCTGGCAAGACTCCAAGTGCCATGTCGCTGTCTGGCGCTCCTAGATATATAGCTGGAATGCAGTCCAAAAATGTGTGCGTCACACTCATTGAGATGATAAGCACTGCAAGAGACAAAGCAGAGGCATATGTTAATAGTATTGGTGACAAAGACAGCAATATCACACTTATCAAATT
>JAAOYE010000038.1 GCA_018221175.1 Candidatus Woesearchaeota archaeon | reverse complement strand
GGATTTTATTAGAAGGATAAGGGAAAAAGAAGAGTATATCGGTCCTGATACACACATTGAATACTCTCTTTTGGATTTTCACAATCAAATACCTGCAGATTTTGAAGAAGATGCAAAAGCCCATCCCAATCTTTTGGTAAAGCAGGCAACGCAGCTAAAAGAGCTTTTAAAGCATCGCCACATCAAAATTTATAATCCAAGTATGATGGGAACAGTTGCTAATCTTTCTGTGAGGCGCCTTTCAATTTTTTTAATTGATAATTTCCAGGAGTTTTTCAAAAGGTTTTATGTTACTCTTCGTTTTGCAAATATCAAGGTTTTGTCAAACACTTATGTAAATATAATGGTGTTTTTGTCGCTTCTTTTTGCGATAGTATTTGGTATTGCATCAACACTTTTTTCCATAGCACAAAATAATCCTATTTATCTTATTGTTTCCAAGGCTTTTTTTATGGCAATAGTTGGTGCTGTTCTTGTTGCTGGCTTTTTGATTTATTATCCTCATGTTAAGATTAAAGAGCGTATGCGTTCAATGAATACAAATCTTCCTTTTGCAATAGATCATATGTCTTCGCTTGTTGCAAGCGGCGTTCCTCCTGCGACAATGTTTAGGCTGTTGACGCAGTCAAAAGACTATGGAGATGTATCGCTTGAAATTGAGAAAATTTCTAATTTTATTGATGTTTTTGGCTATGACCTTTTAACTGCAATAAAGTCTATTTCAGCAACAACTCCTGCCCCTGCACTAAAAGAGTTTTTTGATGGTCTTGTCTCAACTATTGAATCTGGAGGTGATTTGAAGCATTATCTAATCCAAAAGTCAAAAGAGTCCATGCTGACATACAGGCTTGAGAGGCAGAAGTAT
Source organism: Candidatus Woesearchaeota archaeon (assembly GCA_018221175.1). Lineage (GTDB taxonomy): Archaea > Nanobdellota > Nanobdellia > Woesearchaeales > BM511 > JAAOYE01. The sequence goes on along the minus strand of JAAOYE010000038.1, from coordinate 22,887 downwards.
GTTGAAAGCATCTCTACATATTCAGATATTTACACCGGCGTCTTGATTGCAGCACCCTTGTTTTTTGTAAGCGCGCTTTCCCTTATAAGTATGTTAGGGGGGAAAATAGGAGGGTATGATGTTGAAACTGTGATTGCGTTTGGGACATACCTTATTATACCTGCCTTAAACGTTGCTTTTATTGTGTTTTTAGAATTTAATCAGCCAGAGATATGAAAAAAAATGAGATTTAAAGACAAAAACCGTAGGTCAAGTTGGACTGCACGAAGTGTATGTCCAACCTCCGTGGCTACGGCGGAAAACGTAGAATGAGATTCAAACGAAAATATTGGTACGGAATTACAATTGGGCTAATCTTTTTTGTATTGGACATACTGTTTTTGAGAGGGACAAGAGTCTTTATCCCACTTATGATAATATCTCTTAGCATTGCCTGGGGCCAGATCTGGGGAGACTTCTTTTTGGAAGGCCGGAGAAGAAAAGAATATGAATCAAGATTTTTGGATTTTGTAAGAAACTTGGTTGGTGCAATTAAAAGCGGGATGCCTGCGCCAAAAGCGATAATCCATATTGGCAATGAGACAGACTACGGCGCTTTAACACCTTATATCAAGAAATTGGCAAACCAGCTTGAGTGGGCAGTTCCTGTGCACAAGGCGCTTAGAAACTTTTCTAAAGGACTTAATAATGAAATAATTTCGAGGTCCATTTCCACGGTGATAGAGGCAGAGCTTGCAGGCGGAAACATTGAGGATGTCTTGGAGTCAATCACTGTCTCTTTGGTTGAGATTAAAAAAATAAAGGATCAGAGACGTGCAAGCATTCATTCGCAGGTTTTGCAGTCTTATGTTATTTTCTTTGTGTTTTTGGGCATTATGATTGTCATTCAAAATTTGCTTATTCCTTATCTTACTAAGATGGGCGGCGTGAACATTGCCCAAGGAGACGTTTCTGAAGGTATAGCAATCGGTCTTTCTGCAGAAGTTAGTTTTAATTTTTCAAGTTTATTTGCGTTTTTATTATCTCTTCGGGCTTGGCTTGTGAGTCTTCCTGGAATATTTTTGATGCTTGCGATGATTCAGGGCTTTTTTGCCGGTGTTACTGTTGGAAAACTTTCTGAAGGGGACATGGCTTCTGGACTCAAGCATTCACTGATACTTATGACTGTTGCGTTTATTATCATGACATTTGCTGCAGGCTAAATTTTATAAATAATACATTTATTCTAAGAGTTATGAATATAAAACCGCCAAAAATAGGAGGGCATAAAGGAGAAAATGGAAGAGTTCTTGTAGTTGGCGGCTCAATGGATTATTCAGGTGCTGTGTTTTTAGCAGCAATGGCAGCGCTTCGCATAGGAGCAGATTATGTGGCGACTGCGTGCCCTAAAAAAGTTGGGTGGGCAATTAACGCACTTTCTCCTGATATTATTACTAAAAAAATTGATTGTGAGTATTTTTCTAAAGAAGATGTTAGAGAAGTTTTGGAATACTCAAAAAGTTTTGACGTGGTTTTGGTTGGTAACGGTTTATCTGATAAAAAAGAGAGTTTGGAGTTTGCAAAAGAAATTGTAAAGAATGTGAATAATCCTATTGTTATTGATGCTGATGCTCTCAAAACTGTAGATTTGGGAAGTGTTAGAAACGCAGTTTTTACGCCTCACAAAAAAGAGTATGATATCTTAACGCGAAAATCCAATGATATTGGAGAAAATGTTATCATAAAAAAAGGACCTGTTGACATGATTATAACAAAAAATAAAAAAATAGAGAATAAAACAGGGTGTGACAGGATGGCAGTTGCAGGGACAGGCGACGTGCTTGCTGGTCTTGTAGCTGGACTTTTAGCAAAAGGATATGGCCTTTTTGAAGCTGCAAAAAAGGCGGCTTTTATTAATGGAAAGCTTGGCGAGAAAGCAAGAAAAGATTTTGGAGACCATTTTGTTGCTTCAGACTTATTGGAGTACATAAGAAAATGACAAGAATAACACCTAACCCTTTAAAAAAGTGTTAGAAACCCAAAAAAACGGGCTAATCAAAAAGTAACCCATTATGAAAGATGACACGAATAACACTAGACATAAGGAAAACTGTAGAGCAAAACGCTGAAGAGTATTTTTTAAAGGCAAAAAAAGCCAAGAAAAAGCTTGAAGGTGCAAAAGAAGCACTTTTTATGCAAAAAAAAAAGCTTGAATTATTGTTAAAAGAAAAGCCAAAGGAAGAAAAAATTGAGATAGGAAAAGAAAGAAAGAAAAAGTGGTATGAAAAGTTTAGATGGTTTATCAGCTCTGAAGGATTCCTTGTAGTTGGAGGCAGAGATGCAACATCAAACGAGATTGTTATAAAAAAGCACGCAGAAAAAAACGACATTGTTTTTCACACTGACATGGCTGGCAGCCCTTTTGTTGTTGTCAAGGTTCCTGGTGAAAAAAAGCCGGGTAAAGATACATTGCAAGAGGCATCAGATTTTACAGCTGTTCATTCTAAAGGATGGAAGCAGGGAATGACTACTTTGGCAGTTTTCTGGGTTGACCCTTCTCAGGTTACAAAAGAGGCGCAAAGTGGTGAGTTTTTGCCAAAAGGCGCGTTTATGGTACGGGGAAAAACAAATTATTTGAGTCCAACTATGAATTATGCAATCTGCATTTATGACGGCGCTGTCATGGGCGGGCCAATTAGTGCAGTAAAGAATGTTTCTAAAGATTTTGTTGAAATCGATCAGGGCAATGAAAAAGTCAGCTCTATTGCCAAAATTATCCAGAAAAGAATAGGTGGAGACCTTGATGAAATAATCCGATGTTTACCTCCTGGTTCTAAGGTAAAAAAGTAAAGTTATTTATAGCTTTGATTTCAATATAGGCGTATGGCTCTTCATTTTTATGCTGTGATTGTAATAAATATCATATTAAATATCATAATAATTGGCAGTGGAACCTCATTTTTTTTGAAAGTTATTTATGATGTTATGTTTGAGCAAAAACAGTTTGAGCACACACATGAAGGAGAGCAGGACAGCACAAATGAAGTTTTCTTTGAGCAGTTGCAGATTTTTAGAAAAAAGTTTTGGCTAAGCTTCTATGTTCTTGAAGCTTCCCTTTTCACATATTTTATATTCTGGGGTTTGCTTTTTAGCGGCGTTATTAACGTTGTTTTTTAGAAAAAATGGGGCCGCGAAGATAGTCACTATACGTTCCTGCCATGCCGGCAAGCCGTCATAGATTTGAACTCCGGTTACCAGCTGTCCGTTTCATATTATGGAATATATGGCATCCCAATCATCAACAAACCCCGAGCTGGAGTGATAGTTACACCAGCAAAAGCCTTGTCAAACACCGGTTTGACGCTGTCCATGCTACACTACGGCCCCGTTCTATAAAAAGAAATCTTACTGCATTAAAAAGTTTTGTATATAGAAACGTTTAAATAAACGATTTCTTCAGGTAGTGGCATGGACAAGTATGACCTTTATGAGTATGATTTGCAAAGAAAAGTAATTCATGGCGTTATTATGATTGGTTTTTTCATGCTTGCTGGAGTGCTTTTTGCCACGTACATCTTCTATTTCAGGCAGTTTGGGCTTTTGCAGGGAACATTTATAGAAACTATCATGATATTTTTCAAAGACCAGATTGCAAACTACACATTTTTAGGGCTTTTTATTGCCGCAATGGTCGGGGGATTGTTTTTTATCCCGCTTCCAATGGAGATAATTTTTGCAACGTTTCTTGTGAAAAATCCTGCAACAGCAACAGTTTTTTTTGTGTACATGGCAGGGTTAACACTGGGATATTCCTTTGACTTGTTTATTGGATACAAGTTTTCCACGTTTGCAAGAAACCTTATATCAACAAAGAAGTTTTACAAGATGAAGACATGGATAAACAACTACGGCAAATTCGCAGTGTTTTTGTCATGCGTCACACCGCTTCCTTCACAGCAAGTTTCATTTATAGTTGGTGTGTTTAAGTACAACAAATACAAGTTTTTAACACAGTTTTTGGCAGGGCAGACAATAAAGCTTCTTGCTATCATCGGCCTTGTTTTTATATTCAAAGTAAGCATTTAAGGAGAAAAGTTTAAAAAAAGAGCCAGATATTAAGAGGATACAATGGGGGGTGTAACAGTAATTTCAAGCAGGAAGTCAAGCGTGGACAAAAAATCAGGACTAAAAAGATACCTTTACAAAAAAGTCTTTTCAAAAGACGGACAGCTCCTTGGCAGAGTAAAGGACATGGTTTTCAAAAGCTACGATGTCGAAGGAATACTAGTTACAAAATTTCTTTTTTTCAAAACAAGCTTTATTGACAGAGAATACATAGACAAGTTTTCAGAAGAAGGAATACTTCTAAAAATCAACCCTGTTCTAAACATATTGGGAAAGCAGGTGTTTGACAAGGAAGGCAGAAAAATTGGCAAAGTAAAAAAAGTGAACAGAAGAACGCAAGCAAATGCTTATGAGTCATTAGTCGTTAAAAAGGGAATATTTTCCAGACAAAGACTTATTTATCCTTCTGATGTTGATATTGTGCAAAAAAACGTGATTTTAAGAGTTGCTGTGACAAAATGAGAGATCCAAACTTTATTACAAGCGACGATATTTTGGGAAAAGATGTTGTGGACACGCAGGGAGATGTCCTTGGAGTTATTCAAAAGCTTCATATTGACAAAAGAAACAAGCAAATCCTTGGGATCACAGTTGACCAGGGATTTATGAGGCCTGACCTTTTTATCGGCCTTGAGCACATCGCACAGTTTGGCGTTGACACAGTATTTCTAAACACATATCCAAAAAATAAGATGAAAGGTATGGATGTGATTAATTCTCAAGGCAAAAAAATCGGTGTTGTCATCTCACTTGACTTTGCAGGGAAGAATCGTTTGCGTGCGATAAATGTGAAAAAAGGAGTCTTAAAAGAGCCTGAGACAATTCCGATAGCAAAAATTAAATCAATTGGACATAATATTATTCTAAAGGATTAGCAAACCCATGTCTATGGTTGTATACACCAATTGTTTTTAGAATATTGTCTTGCGCTACTTCTTCATGAATGTTTTCTGGGAAGGGTTTTACAATTCTATATTTAGATTCATTTTGCCAAAGAAACGCTAATCTAAAAAAGTTTTTTGGAAAACCTCGTAATTCTATTGGCAGACTTTGAGGATTTTCAAAATACATTATTTTCCCTGTATCTGGTTCATAGCAAAAATTTGCAGCTTGGCATGGATATTTCCCATAATAATCTGCGTTTCCACCCATTGATTCAGATAACAATAATGGAATCATATCTCCTTTTTGGTTTCCAAGCATCCTTTCAATATTTCTTTCTACAACTTCGTTCATAGAACAAATGGGAGAAATCGTTTATATTTATACTTTTACTGTCATTCTTTTTGTTTGCGGGGTTACTTCCCATAAGAACATTCTCCCTTCTCTTCCAGCTGCTCTCACACCATTTTTCTTTTTTAATTGTGCCACTATCTTTTTTAGGTTTTTCTTAGAAATCTTTGTGTGCATTGCAAGCGAAGTATATGTTTGCGGTCCTTTTTTTAGAAGGAATTTTAGTATTTTCTTTTCATCTTTGTTAAAGTATCTTTCAAATGCGTCTCCTGCTTTTGTTGTTTTCTTTTTTTCTTCGTCTACCGCGTCAAATCCTGCAAGGTTGATTCCTGAAACGTCCAGTATTTCTTTTGCTGCGTGGTATGAGATTTTGTAGTCTTTTTTTGTTAAAGGGTTTAGGTCTTTGAATTTTTGCTTGTGAAAGTCAAACAGCATATCTGTGTATTCCAATAAACGCCTTGGGTTTTGTCCGCTTGCATATATTAATAATTCTAGTGCTTTTTCGTGGAGTTTTGTGTAGAGTTGTCGCCCCTTTTTTGTTTGGGAAAGCCTTAGTTTTATCATCATCTTTAGCTCGTCATCGTCTAAACTTGGCAGTGTGATTGTTCTGTTTCCAATCCTTTCTTTAAATGAAGGCGTGACGTTTTTTAGGTATTTTGAAATTTGTGCGATTACTATCGATTTTAGTTTTCTATTAGCTGCTTTTTCCCAGCTGCTTCTTGCTTGAAGCACAATAGATTTGTCTGTGTCTTGAAACTCGTCTATGATAAGAACTGGTTTTTTGGATGGAAAGTTTTTTAGGGTTATTTTGTCAAAAAATGAGCGTTTCTTTTTTAGTTCTTCTTCAAGATTGAAATCTTTTGGAAGGTCGTGTGCGTCTAGATAGATGAATTTGTGATCTTTCATCTCTTTTTGGATTTTTTCTAAAAGTGAAGATTTGCCTGTGCCTGTAAGCCCGTTGATGAAACATAGTTCTTCTTTTAGAACGTGGTTTTTTAATCTGTCTTCGTGGTCGTCAAGGCCCACAAGAAGCGCATTTGGCCTTATATCCAACGGGTTTTCATTAAATCCAAAGTCCTTAAACCACACCATTCTGCAGTAATTACTCACAAAACAACTTTATAAAGGTTTGGGTGGTCAACCAACAACCCTGCTTCCATGTCCTTCTTTTTCTATTCTGATGATGTTGTTAACAAAGCTTTCAATTTTGGGTTCGTGGGAAACAATAATAACCTGATTTAGCTCTAACTCGTCAATAACGTCTCTTACTCTATCCAATTGTTCTGTTGAAAACCCATCTGTTGGCTCGTCAAGGATGATTAAGTCTTTTGTGTTTATCTGACCAATCATGTCGTTGATAACTTTATTAAGTGCAAGTCTGTATGATAATGCGACGCTTGTTTTTTCTCCGCCCGAAAGATTTGCAATCTCTGTCTCATAACCGTTTTGGAGTAGCATAGGCGTGAAGTCATTAGATAAGCTGATACTTAGAGTATCATCATCTATCAAAGTATCAAACCATTTTGAAACCAAGCTGTTAAACTCATGGTAAATTGTTGCCATCACATGCTTTTCCATGGATATCATCAGGTTTTCAAAAAAGTCAGACAAAAAGTTTTGTGTTTTTTTAATCTTCAAGCTCTTTTTTTTGAGCTCTTCTTTTACCTGTATTTGTTTTTTAATCCCAATAACCACGTCGTCAATTGATTTTTCTTGTTCAATCAGTTTTACAAGCTTTATTTCTTCTTCCCTGTAATCTTCTTGGAGTTTTGAAAGTTCTTGCTTTAGACTTAGATATTTTGTTTCATCAACAGGTTTTACCTGTTTTTCTTTTTTTTGCTTATTAAGACTTTCAAGTTCTTTATTCAAATCAAAAACATTTTTTTCTATTTCACCTATTTGTTTTTTCTTATCATTTAGTGTTTCCAGTTTTACTTTGAGTATTTCGTGGTTTTTTTGTATTTCTGTAAACTGGCTTTGTTTTTTATGGAGTTGGTCTAATACTTCTGTAATTTCTTTTTTTTGCGCTAATACTTCCTCCAATCTTTTTTGTGCGTCTAGAATCTTCTTCTTGTTCTCATCGCTTATTTCATGCTTGTGGTTGTCATCAACTTTTTGCATGCATGTGGGACATTTAGTAAGAGTAACTATTTTTTCAATTAATTTCTCTGCTTCTTTTTTAGAAAACTCATACTGCCCAATCTTTGTGTTTAAATCTTGTGTTTTCTTGTTTGACTCAATTATTTTGTTCTCAATTGATATTCTCTTTTCTTTTAGAACATCTTCTTTTACTTTCTTTTTGCCGTCTACTTCTTTATCTATTTCAAGAATCTTTTGCTTCTCTTCATTTAGCCTTTTTTGATTATCCAAAATGTTTTGTTTCGCACTTTCAATCTTTGCATCAATAATCTTTACTTGGTTTTGCAATTCCCTAGTTTTTTCAACTTCTTTTTCAACAGATTCAAGCTCCTTTCTTTTTTCTTCAACAACTTTTTTTATCTTTTTTGCTTTTGGCTTTTGTCTTTCAATATCTAAATGAAGATTCTTTTTTGTTTCCAGCTTTTCTTTTAAAGACAAATTTATTTCTTCTATGTCCTGGGTTTGTCCTTCTATATAAGAAAGATTCCGCTTTAGCTCTCTTACATAAAGCATAACGTTTTCTCTTATGCGTTTGTACTTGTCAATGCCAAAAACATTTCTAAGAGTGTCAAGCCTTTCTTCAGGTTTTGAAAGTATTATCCTTTTCATCTCTTCTTGAGGAGTGTACACTGTGTATCTGTAAATCAGACTTTTAGACTTGTTTACAAACTCCTGTGAGTAGCCAAGAAGTTCCAAAATCCGAGCTTTAAGTTCTTTTGCAACAAGATCTGTTTTTATTCCATCTATAATTATGTATCCAGAGTCCTGTCCAATCCCAGCGCTTCCTCTTTTTAGTGCTCTTTTTATAATCACTTGCCTGCCTGCTATTTCCATCTCAAGCTCTACACTTCCATTTTTCTCTCCATGCCTAAGGAGTTCTGAGCCAGAAATGTCTCCTTTCATTATTCCAAACAAAGCAAATTCTAAAGCAAGCAGTATGGAACTCTTGCCGCTTCCAATATCTCCAGAAAGCAAGACTGTTCCAGAACTAAATTCAATTTCTTCATTCACATAACTTCGAATGTTTTCTAGCTTTATCTTTTTTAGAAGCATAAGAATTTAATTTTCAATTTATATTTAAGAGTTTTGGCACATAGTTTATTATAAAATCAAATAGTTTTTTAAAGAATTTGCCCATTATTATTTACTATGAAAAATAAAACTATTGGTGTACTTGGTGGCATGGGACCTGAAGCTTCAGCAAAGCTATATCAAAAGATGATAAAGTATGCACAAGATAAATATGGTGCTGTACAAGATTATGAGTACCCTCCAATAATAATTTACAGCCTCCCTTTAGAAGGATTTGAAGAAACAGGAATAGAAAACAAAGAGCTTGTTAAAAAACAATTAATTGAAGGTGTTAAAAGATTAGAGAAAGCGGGATGTGAACTGATTATTATAGCTTGCAATAGTGTGCATTATTTTTATGAAGATATGCAAAAAGCGGTCAGGATACCTATTTTTAACATTATTGAAGAAACCAAGAAAAGAGTTAAGGAAGCTGGTTACCGAAAAGTTGGTTTATGGTCGGCTCAGAGCACTAATAAATTGGGATTATATCAAAAAAAATTTTCTAAAGATAATATCGATGTAATCTCTGCAAATAATTCACAGCAAAAAGTATTAAATGAGGTTATAAAAAATGTTATGGGAGGTAAACAAGGAGCATCAGATGTGATTACATTAAAAGATATTGCGCGTGATTATACTAATAAAGGTGCAGAAGCAATTGTTATGGGATGCACAGAAATACCTCTAGCAATAGACCAAACACACACAGATATTAAGTTGTTTGATACCATAGAAATTATTGTTCAGAAAGCTGTTGATTTTTCAATTAAAGGTATTTAATTACTGTACAAGCTCCTCTGCTTGTATTAACTTGTCTATTTCTACGTCAAAACTTCTTTTTTCAACTTCTTTTTGTATCAAAGGAATTTTCTCAAAGAGTTTTTTATCGATTTTTTTCTCTGCGAGTTTTATCATTTTGTCAGACAATTTCTCCATTTCATCTCTATTGTTTGTTTTTTCAAAATCTTTTTTCAAATCCAAATACTTTTTTTCATCAGACAAATCGATTCTTTGATAAGCTCCAATCTTTTTCATGAACCTTTCTGTTTTAAGGCCCTCATCGAGCAATATCTTCCCAACAGTTCTTTCATACTCTTTGTATTTCTCAGCTGGCTCTACGCCTTGTATGCAAGCAAGACTATCTGGAATCTTATGGTTAATCAACCAATAGGGAAATGTCCTGCAGTTCATAGGGCGTGCGTGGTAAACAACGCATTTTTTATCCTTATACATCGGACAAGGCCTTTTTAACCCTAACTCAACATCAAATGTGGACAGGTCTTCTGCTCGAATAAACGGGACAAAACTTACCATTCCTTCATCAAAAAGCCGCTTCACACTTTTTTTTGTATAGTCAGATAACCATTTAATATCAAGCAAGCTCATGTTTATCTGTGTAGAAATATGGGTGCAGCAATACCCGCATCGTTCGCATTCAAATTCTTTCATAATAATTGGGAAAAAAGAATAAAATAAAAAGGTTTATTTTTCCACAGACAAACCCATCTTCTCAAACGCTCTTAGGATTTCAAGCGGCACTGCGAAGATTACAGTGTTTGACTGGTCACTTGACAAGTCGTTTAGCGTCTGTAGAGTTCTTAAGTGAAGAGCTCCTTTTGCTGTTGAAAGCGTCTTTGCTGCTTTGGCCATGTTGTTTGCTGCAACAACTTCTCCTTCAGCTTTAATTATCACTGCTCTTTTTTCTCTTTCAGCCTCAGCCTGCTTACCAATCACTCTTTTCATCTCTTGTGGAAGCTGGATGTCTTTTAAGTCAACTGAATCAACTTTGAGACCCCACGGATCTGTTGCTGCGTCAATAATCTTTTGGATTTTATCAGATATTTTGTCTCTTTGTTGAAGTAGATCATCAAGCTCGACTTCACCAACAATGTTTCTCATGGTTGTCTGTGCAAGCTGAGATAGTGCAAAGTTGAAGTGCTCAACTTCCAATATTGCTTTGTCTGCATTTGCAACTTTGTAATATACAACAGCGTTTACATTTACAGATATATTGTCCTTGGTGATGCAGTCTTGATCTGGAACGTCTACTGCTTTTACCCTTACATCAACTCTTTCCCATGTTTGAATTAGTGGAAGTACGATTCTAAGCCCTGGCTTCATAATACCTGAATATTTACCAAGAAAAAACTTGACACCTCTCTCATATTCGTTTACGACACGGATGCCTGCAATTAAGTAAAGCCCTAGTCCGATTAAAAAGTAATTTAAAACTGGCATTATTATCAACCCCCTATTTATTGACGATTAAGAAAACTATTTGATATTTAAACTTTATGTAGTGCAAACACCGCTGTTGCAGACATAGTTGCTTTGGCCAAAGTAATTCTCCCCCATCACTGGACACGAATAATATTTTTCAACACATGTGTCACTGACACAAACGTATGCTTTGATAAATGTAGTGCTAGAACCTCCTCCAACTGGATCTGAACAAGAATTTGAATATGAGCCTATTTCGTCTGTGCAGCCTGAATTTACAAACACAGGAAGGCCGAATTGGTCTGTTGGAGATACCACACATCCTTGAGGACCACTACACGCAGGACAAACACCGCCACAGTCAACACCAGTCTCATCCTGATTTAAAATGCCATCACTACAAGTCTCGCACGCAGGACAAATACCGCCGCAGTCAACACCAGTCTCATCCTGATTTAAAATGCCGTCAGAACAAGTTTCATTTCCAACACACAGTGGACATACACCTCCACAGTCAATTCCTGTCTCATCCTGATTTTGTATTCCGTCTGTACAGTTTGCAACAGGACAAACAGGACAAACACCTCCACAGTCAACACCAGTCTCATCCTGATTTAAGATTCCATCACTACAAGTCTGGGGGATAGAACAAGCATTGCCACCGCATGCTGATGCTGGTGTTCCGTAATAGATTTGGGTGTTTGAAGGACAGCTTTTGTATTCACCAACACATTTTCTCACGCCACTTACTGTTTTGCATCTATATTCCTTTACCCATGTCGTGCTAAATCCTCCTGAGTTTGGGTCTTCACATATGTCATAATAAGTTGTTGTGTCATCAATGCAGGAACCTGATTGATAAATGGGGTTTGGACTAAATCCTGAGTCTGTGTCGCCACAAGAGCCAGTCACAGCTATCTCTTCTTCTATTATTTCTTCTTCTAATGCCTCTTCTTCTCCGCCCATAGGAACTTCCTCTAAGCCTAAACATTCACCGTTGCTTTGGCATTCTTCTCCAATGCCACAACCACACAGCTTGCAGTTGCTTATAATCACTCCATCTTTGCAATAGGATGCTTTATTATCAGAGCACTTGTTAAACTCAACTTTATATTCCTGCACTTTGCCATCTACATCCAGATATTCAAAGCAAAAAATTTTTTTGGATTCTGGGGCTGTTTTTGGACCTATTACTTCTTGTGTAACCTTTACAACTGTTTCTTCAATCTCTTCATAAAACAAAGTAATTGAAACTATAAGAATTGCAGCAATTGTTATTATAGTAAAGATTGTTGTTTTTGTCATATCCAGCCCTTTCGTTTAAACAATGTATGCATGGCAATAATTGAAGATACCATAAGTCCTAGTGCAAAGGGGTATCCATATTGCCAGGGTATTTCAGGCATAAATCTAAAGTTCATACCATAAATCCCAGAAATAAGTGTTGGAACCATAACATATGACGCATATACTGTAAGTCTTTTAATAACCTGATTCATGTTGTTTGAAACAGAAGTCATATATAGTTCTAAAGAAGTTTGCAGAATCTCCCTGTATGTTCCTGTCATCTCAATAAGCTGAGTTATATCATTGTGGACAAGCCTAACCTCTTTAGCCTCTGTTTTTCCAATTTGGGGAAGGTAATGCGACTCTATTCCAGAAATAACCTCTCTGTTGGCAATTAGTGATTTATGAAAATAAATCAAAGTTTTTCTTATGTCAAAAATTTCTTTTATAATTTTTTTGTCATCAACATTTCTGTAAAGGTGTGAGTCAATTTTTTCTATCACATCCTCTATTTCATCTGTGTTTCTAAAATATTCAGTGATGATTTCCTGGATTAAAAAAAGCAGGAAATGGCTTGGAGTTTTTGAGAGAATATCAAGTTTTTTTTCTTTTGGCAGGGCATCTATGTTTGAAAACAAGTCAATCTCATCTTTTCTAAGTGTTATAATCTCATTTTTTATGATAAATATCGAAAATGAAACTGTTTCAACATTTTTTGCTATCCTGTCAGGAGTCTTTAAAATTATCTGTGCATACCCCTCAGAAAGGTTTATTCTTGGACGCTCTTCTTCATCAAGACCTTGAAGTGCATCAGCATAAGGGATTCCTGTTCTCTCAGCAAGCTCTTTTATGTCTTTTTTAGAAGGATTAACGCAGTCAAACCATATTACAGGCGCCTTTTTCTTGATGATATCAAGACCGTCCTCTTTCACCTCATTTTTTTCGACATAGTACCCTTTAAGCATATACTAAAACCTCTTATGAAAATTATTTATAAATCTTTGTAGTTTTTTACTAGTGAAGAATAGGTTAATTATAAATATCCAATTAATTTCTATAATTCTTATGTCTATGGACAAGACCAACAAAAAAATTGAGGAATTGCAGGAGCAGATCTCAAAAACTAAGTACAACAAAAAAACCCAGCACGCTATTGGCCTTATGAAGGCTCAGCTTGCACGCTTAAAGGATAAAAGAGAGCTTATAGTTTCAAAATCCAAAGGAGCAAAAGAGGGTTATGTTGTAAAAAGGTCGGGGGATGGCACTGTTATCATGGTTGGATTTCCATCTACTGGTAAAAGCACATTACTCAACGCGCTCACAAACGCTGACTCAGAAGTTGGAAGCTACGCTTTTACAACACTCACTGTTGTTCCTGGCATGCTTGAATATGAGCACGCAAAAATTCAAATACTTGACGTGCCGGGAATAGTTAGGGGTGCAGCATCTGGAAAAGGACGCGGAAAAGAAGTTCTAAGTGCGATGAGAAACGCAGATATGTGTCTGATTCTTCTTGATTCAACGCAGCCAAACCATTTGCCTGCAATACTTAAAGAAGTGTATGAAACCGGTGTTAGAATCAACCAGAAAAAGCTGGATGTCAAGATTAAAAAGACAGGGAAAGACGGAATAAAGATTGGGAAAACAGTTAAGCTATCCAGCCTTAATGACGAAACAATAAAAGGGATTTTACAGGCGTTTAGAATCAATAATGCAGAGGTCTTGATTAGAGAAAATATCAACGAAGAACAGTTTATTGACTGCATCCAAGACAACAAGAAATACATGGCATCAATCACTGTTTTAAACAAAGTGGATGCTGTATCTAAAGAACAGCTTGAGAATCTTAAAAAAAAGCTTAAAGTTGACATCGCAGTCAGCGCAAAGAACATCACCAACATTGAAAAATTGAAAAAACTGATTTTTAAAAAGCTTGAACTAGTAAGGATATACCTTAAAGAACCTGGAAAAAAACCTGACTTAGACGAACCCCTCATCATGTTTAAGAATTGCACTGTGAAAGATGTTTGCCAAAAGCTTCACAGGGATTTTGTAGACAAGTTCAGATTCTCTAAAGTCTGGGGAAAAAGTGCAAAGTTTGGAGGACAAAAGCTTATGCTTAACCATGTTCTAAGAGACGGGGACGTGTTAGAGTTATTTATTAGATAAATTTATATACCTCTTTTTCAAGAAATATATTATTATGGATATGGACGAGATTAAACAGAAGCTTAGCGCATGGGTAAATAAAGCTATAGACTGGATAAGAGACTTTCCAGAAATGTTTAAAAACTCGCCATGGGACGAGCAATCTGCGTGGGGCTCAATTGGCCTTGGACTCCTATTAGTAGTGGCTGCTTTGATTGTCTGGTAAGAACTACTTTTTCTTTTCCAAAAACTTTTTCATTCTGTCTACAAAGTCCTGGGCATCTTTGAAATAGTTGTCGTATTCCTGACCTTTTACCTCGCCTAACTCTCTTCTAGAAATCATTTTTTGCAGTCTGTAGAAATTTGCCATTATCGTCGCATATTTTTTTTCCAAATGGCCTGTCTTTACTAACTTTTGTTCCAACATGTCTGCTATGTGCTCAGGTGAAGGAGGTATTTCTCCTGACATCATAAGTGCTGCGTGTGCACTGTCAATAACTGCCCAATAAAGGTCAAGTGTTGCCTGCACAAGGTGAAACTTGGAGTTATGAAGAGTTCTTGGTGCCTTTGTATAATATGCCCAGATAGATTCAGTTGTTGGCCTTATCCTTCCATCATAAAGCAGTATTTGCATTGGCTCAAAAAATCCGCTGTCAATAAGCGGCACCCCATCTCTAAGTATATTTACAGCGATAGGGTCAGATGAGCGCATGTATTCCCAAAACGTTGTGAACTTTAGTGTTGTAACATGAAGCTTGTCAGAAACGTTCTTCACAGTCTTTCCTACAACTATTTTGTATGCCTGCATAAATGATGCGTCAAGAACTGATTTTGTATCATCTAAAACCAAGAGTATATCTACATCGCCAGACAGGTTTTTCTTTCTAGCAGATGAGCCAAACAAAACTATCGCCTTAATATAAGTTCCAAGTTCTTTATAGATTTGCGAAGAAAACTTGTAGGCGACATCCAATATTTCTTTTCTATATTTCTTTTTGTTTGGATTCTCTCGCTCTTCAACTTTTGATTCCATCATCCACCTCTTTTACTGTTATTTATCATGATGCTAATATATAACTCTTACTATTCAAGCGGGACGCCTGTGTAAAACGGCGCCCCCTTATAATCTTCTGATGGCGCATATTCACCAATTATGTATCTTGGAGGTTCTGTGCTTCCAAAATAACTTTGATGAAACCCATCCTGCAGGATTCCATCGCTCCATGTTTGCCCTGTGATTCCAGGCCTAAACAAGCTGTAAACAGGAGAGCCAAGGTATGCCCATGAGTCTGGAAGCGCAGTCATAGGATTAAAGCTTCCTCCTTCAACAATGAAGTCGTCAACACCCACCTTTTTCAATATCTCTATGAATTCTTTGACAGGCGCGTTCCCATCACCAATTGTTAAGTGTTCATCGTGAAACCCATAGTTGTCTGATAAATGAACGTGTCCAACAATGTCATTATTTGCAAGGTCTTTTGTTTTGTCCAAAACCCAGTTTTTAAACCTTTTGTCGTACTGCTCTTGAGTTTCAGTTTCTTTTTTGACAAAAAAACGCCTCCAAGTATTTAGGTGTCCTATGTCTATTGTCGCTTTTATGTGCTTGTTTGCAGTTGCCTGTGCTTGTTTTTCAGAGAATCCTCTAACTCTTTTTAGTTCGCCAGCAAATCTTACTCTTGCATCCTGCACAAGCATTTTTAGCTCATCAGGGTGGCCACCGTACATCTCTGGCTGCCATGATTCTGGAGAGATATACAAAGGATTGTTTTCAATGAGTTTATCGCCTGCTCTTGCTCTTGCTTCAGTCTTTTCAAGTGCGTACATCGCTGCGTCTGTCATTGATTCTGTTGCTTTTTGATGCGCATAGTCTTCTGCAATCATCGAGCGGTCAATCATATCAAGCATTTCTTTTGCCTGTCTTCTTCCAGAAAGTGCGATTTCACGACCATAACCAATATCTTTTTCGTTTGCTTTTAGCGCATCCTCAAGATACTCCACCGGGTCAGATATGTCATTTGGAATAAAATGCAGATTGCGAATACTCGGACTAACTTGCTGTTGATATTTCCACCAGTCCTCTTCTGGAACTTTTTCTTTTAAATCTCTATAAAATTTCAATGATTTGATAATCTTTTCCCTATCTTTAAGCCCTTCTGTATAATGCTTTTCAAACCCTTTTGATTGACCCATGAAATAGATTATATCCTTCATCTTTTGTCTTCGAAAGAATTCTTTGATTATGTCTTTTCTGTCTTCGTCTGATGGTTCCTTGCCAGAATCAAGAAGCTTTTTTTCTTGTTCTTGTCTAAATTGTTTGAAAGAACTTACCTGTGTTTGTATGTTTCCATCTTTGACTTCGTACTCGGGGATTGGCTCGCCCGTAAGGTCATCTTTTACAATTTCTCCTTTCTCATTTTTCATATAAACCGTGTTTCCATTTTCATCAAGTTTAAAAATCGGAAAAGCGACTTTTTCATTTTCTTTGATTCTTGCAACCATCTGCTGGGTCACTGGATCTACAAGGTAGTGCTCTTCTTCCTCTGCTTCATGCGGATGTTTTTGAAACTGTGGCTCATCACTATTTTTTTTCCATCTGGACACCATGCTTCTTGGAGCCTCTCCAGTGTGAAAAACAACAGCGCCCCCTGTGCTTGCTTCAGATGCAAAGTCGATTGCTCTTTTTAGTTCATCAACATTTGATTTTCGAATGTCTTCAGAAAAATTTCCCTGGTTAAATCCTGAAAGGCCATTAACTCCAACAGTTGCGTGCGTTGAGGTAAGGACTTTGTTGTACTCTGCAAGTGTCCGCATGTCTTCTCTTTCTCTTTTTCCAAAAGATTCTGGTGCTGGCTGCTCCTTGTTTGCTTTTTCCTTTCCAAAAAATGAGAACTCAACCCTGTTTGCACCGTGGAAAATTCTTGCCTTTAATGCTTCTGTTTGGTGCTGGAACGGATTAGTTGATGCACCTATTTGTCCTATTGGAACTATTGGTTCTCTGTCCATGGGCCCGTAATAATCCTCCATTGTTTTTCACCATGTAATCATTTTATGTGATTTCTTGTAATTTTTATAAATAAGATATGCTGCCATTCTGCCATCACCTTCAGCTTTTTGCTTGTCTTTTTTAACAAGATGAGGGTCTTCTTTTTTCTTCTTTGGCTTTTTCATTGTTTTTACGTTTGGAACTCCAAGCGCCCCAAATATTTCAAAGACTCCCTGAAAGACTGATACAAAAGGGTCAAGTGCTCCTGTTGGCTTTGGCTTTTTCTTTGACTCGCCAATCATTGTTTTTGCTTTTTGTATTGCAGACTCAAAGTCCCTTGAGATGTTGTTTGAGATAAGGTTTTGGGCCAAATCGTGAACCCTTCTTTCATCCCCGAATGCTTCGCCCTCAAGTCCAAGATAGCTTCTAAGCTCGTCTCCAAGCGAGTCCATTGCCTCTTTTATTGATTCATCTATTGATGACAAAAGCGCGAGGTCTTCTTCCTGCCTGTATTTCTTGTAGTTTTCAAGCTGTTCATCTGTCCAAGTGTAAAGCCTGACTTTAATGTCGCTTCTTCCCATGTGAAGCGGGGCTTTTTGCTGATATTCATGAGGCTGATGGATTAATGTTTCAGGACGCGTCCTGTGGGTTATTGTAGCTAAGACTATGGTGTTGTATTGTGCACCTTTTCTTTTTCTTTTCCCAAGTGTTTCAATCTCTATAAAAGCTCCTTCAAACGATTTTACTATTCTTGGATCTTTTTCCAGTTTTTCAAGCTGCTGCATCCTGTTAATATACCTTAGGTATGGTTTAATCCAGGAAATATAGAGTTTTATCGTTTCATAGTGCTGCTTAAGATATTTTAGTTCAAACTTTTTTCTTGTCTCAAGCTCTTTGAATGTTCTTACTTTCCATTCGTAGTATTGACGAAGCTTTCTTTTAAGGACTTCTTTTACTTTCTCGTTAAACTCAAGCTTTTCTACTTTTTCGTCGACTTCTTTTGGCCCTTTTAGGCTTATTCTAAAAAATATGTCTGGCAGGATTGTAAATCCAACTTGTTGTGCGAGACCGTAGATGGAGGCAGGGTTTTTTGTGCCTCCCTCCACCTGGTCTACCCAAAGCCCTTTTAATACTATCTCTGATGATTGTGTGTTCTCGTTTTGCTCGTAAGTGTCTGTATAATATTGAAGCCTGTCACTAATGATTCTGATTTCTCTTACGATTTGAAAAAGCCCTTTTACCATGTCGCTGATTCCCTTTAGGAAGTTTGACACATTCCCTTGCTGGATTGAGAGTCTTTGCTGCATCATGCCAAAAAAGCTTGATGCTTCTGATGCTGCGTAATTATCAATTATTTTTTCTACTTGAAGAGATTGTTCTAGTGACATTTGGTGATGAAACCAGTTGTAGAAAGTTTCTGGGTTTTGGTGCTGGGACTCGACTGCAAGCCAGTATCTTTTGAGTGACTGAGGAAATTCTGTTGGGATATATATTTCAAATGATTCTTCAGCATACTCCACATCGCACATTTCAAGAGCTTTCTCATCTGATAAAAGCATTAGTTTTCTTTCTCTTTCTTCAGGTGTTAAGTTTTCAAATTCGGATTTACCTTTATCATTAAAGAAACCATACTTTATCAAACGCTTAAATGGGCTTTGGAGTACCATTTATTTACCTCTTTTTTACAGTCAATACTAATATTGAGGTTTTTCGTTTATAAATTTTTGGTCTAAGAAGCTACTTTTTGTGCAAAACCGCGTTAAATCCTACAAAAGAAATAATGTATGCATCTGTTTTTTTGATTATTTCATCTAAAATGTCGTTTTTGTCTTTTTCTTCAAGAGCGCTCTTATTAAGCTTTATCTTTATGAGTTTCTTATTCTTTAAAGCCTTTTTTATCTCGATAATAAGCTCGTCTGTCACGCCTTTTTTTCCAATATTTATTATCGGCTTTAGAAGTCTCCCTTTTTTCTTTAGTTCCTTTAGGTTCATTATGTGTGGTGGGGGTGAAGCTCTTTTCTTAAATTTAACTCTCTTATGTGCTGCATCTTTGTGTCCAGGAGCTTGTTGACATCTTTTGAAACATCTTCCAAAAGCAAGGACACATGCTCTCCGCCAAGGAAATGCGGCAAGATAACATAATCTGCGCCTTCATCGTAAAGTTCGAGTGCTTCTTCAACCTGGTATGCTGTGACAAATATCATGGCGTCTTTGTTGTGCTCTTTGACCTTTTTTATTAAAAGCAGGTTTTCTTGAATCTCTGGTATTGTTGATATCACTGTATTAACGCTTTTTAGGTCAAGCCTTTCAAGGATTTCGATATCGCCAATATCGCCGTAGATGCATGGTATTTGTTTTTTTATAAGCCGCTTTATGATGTCAGGGTTAAAGTCAACTATAAGCACGTCCTCATTGATTTTGCTAAGAGTCTGATAGATGTTGTATCCTATCCTGTCATATCCTATCATTATAACTTCGTGAGGCTCTTCTTTTTGTATGTAGTGAAGCTGATGCACGTTTGTCCTAAATGGCCCAAGCATTGCAATGAATGGCTTTAATGTTTTGTAAAATCCTTTGTTGAATTTTATAAAGTATGTGCTTGTGATAATTGTTATTGTTGTAAGAATTATTACAAGCGATAAAAACTCCTCGCTTATATGACCCATTGTTCTTCCAGCCATCACTATGATAAGCCCGAATTCTGAAATGTTAGCAAGAGATATAGCTGTGATAAACGATGTTCTTTTTTCATATCCAAACACTGCGACAATCACGATGTTTAGTAGCGTCTTGAAAAATATTGTAAATATTAAAAATACTATTAGTGGAACGACTATTTTTGAAAATGTGGAAAGAACTATTTGAAGACCTAGCGAGACAAAGAAGACTGTTGAGAAAAAGTCTTTTAATGGCCTTACTCTTGATACTATTTCTATGTTGTATGGCAGGTTTGCAAGACTGACGCCTGCGATGAATGCGCCAATGGCAATAGAAAAATCAAACAAAGTGAATAAGAGTGAGAATGCGAATGAAACAGATACTGCCAAAAGAAATAGTAGTTCTTGTGACTTTGCTGCGAATTTGAATATTCTTGGAAATACTAGCTTTGCTGCAAGCGTTGCAATAACAAACAGGCTTGCTCCTTTTAGGACTGCTGCCAAGAGTGTTAGTGCTGATAAATTATTGATAGTTGAAAGAACTGATATTGCAAGGATTGCCAAAATGTCCTGCATTAAAAGAAGCCCTATTAGTATTCTTCCATGAAGAGTGTCAAGTTCTCTTTTGTCAGATAAAAGCTTGATGACAACCATTGTAGATGAAAAAACAAGCACTAATGCCATATAGACTGCTTCAAGAGGAATATATCCTAAAACCGATGCGACTAAAAACCCGGTAGAGAACAGGAATATGAATTGCAGTAATCCTCCAAGAGTCGCGATTGAACCTATGTCTCGAAGCTTTTTTAAGTCAAGTTCCAGGCCTACTGTAAACAGCAAAAAAGAGATTCCTATTTCAGACATTGTCAGGACTACTTCCTGATTTGTGATAAGATTAAGTACTGGCCCAAGAATCACTCCAACAAGTATGTATGCAGGGATAAGAGGCTGTCTTAGAAGCCTAGCAAGATAACCGCCCATAGTCGCAATAATTATTATGATTCCAAGCTCAAAGAATATGTCTCCTGATGTTCCTACAACCATATACTCTTTTTTGAATTGACTACTTTATAAAGATTTTGTACTACTCTAATCAGATATCTCTATGGATATGATTGGATATTTTTTTTGAAGCTTGTCTTTTAACAGGATTAGTTCTTCTTCTTTTACCCCTTCAAGCTCTCGCATGACCTTGTGGTGGACGTCTTCTGGGTCAAATCCTTTTAATAGCCAGGTTGTGTCAAATTCTTTTATTAGCCTTGCAATTTTTTCTAGAAATTGAGGGTTGTCTGATAGGCCTGGCACTATTGTTGTTGTAAAAAACGTCTGGATTTTTTTCTTGTTCTTTTTTAGGAGGTTTAGTGTTTCTTTCAAGTCATTTATTATTTCTTTTGTTGGCTTGAAAAATGTTTGTGATTGTGTGACTGACTCAAATATGTCTTCGCGCTCTGGCGCTTTGATGTCAACTTCTATGTAGTCTAAAATATCTTCTCTTAGAAGTGAGAGGATTGTGTCTGGTTTTGAGCCGTTTGTTAAAAGCCCTACTTTTAGCCCGATTTGCTTGCAGTGGCGTGCAAGATTTAGAAGTGCCTGTCTTTGAAGTGTTGGTTCCCCTCCTGTAAATATAACTGAGTCAACTGTGTTTGCAAAAGCGTTTATCTGCCGTTTTAGTTCAAGAATGTCATGGAGGTATTCTTCCTTAAAGTCCAAGAGAAGTGGAGAGTTACAGTAGGGACATTTAAAATTACATCCCGCAAAGAAGATTGCTAAACATGAGTTCTTCTTCCAGTTTGGAAAAGATGTAGGCACTATTCCACCCATATATGCTTGCATGTTTTGAACCTCTTAAGAGTCTGATTGGACTTGTTTTCATCTGGATTCCTCTTTTTTTAATAAAGCTTGTGTTTGCTTGTGCTACTTTCCTGTTGAGCCAAAGCCTCCTTCTCCTCTTTTTGTTTCGTCTAGTGTGTCTACTTCTTTTATTTCTACTGATTTAAATTCGTTGAAGATTGCTTGTGCTATTCTGTCTCCTTTTTTTATTTCGTAAGATTCTTTTGAATGATTGATTAATATGACTCCAACTATTCCTCTGTACTGGTGGTCGATTGTCCCTGGCGTGTTTAGAACTGTTACTCCATGCTTTGCTGCCATCCCGCTTCTTGGCCTGACTTGAAGCTCGTATCCTTCTGGTACTGCAACTTTTATGCCTGATGAGATTATCTTGTATTCGCCTGGCTGCAGCGTGTATTCTTCTGCACTGTAAAGGTCCATTCCTGCGTCGCCTTTGTGCTGGTAAGAAGGTGTTGGTAAATCTTTGTCGACCTTGACTATTTGTACTTCCATCAAAAAAAACCTCTGTTTTCTCTAAAAAATTTAGAGGATAGAAAATGCGGCCCCACCCACAAACCTATCCGAAAAAATACTAAAAAAAATCAATAGGAACTTATTTAAAAACAAATCGCGACTCCAGAATATAGTTTGGAAACTATTTCTTTTGGAATATGAAATTTAAAATTTCAAGCCCAAAAGAATTACTTTTTTTGGAATATGAAAAATACTTGTATTTTTCAAATCCACAAGAAATCTTCATTTCTTTTGAAAGTCAAATATTGATGTTAATTTGTCAGAGATAACATGTCCGTCTTCTGATGAAACTTTGATGTTTAGAGTCTTAAAGGCAGGAGTTATAAATGTTATATTGTAAAGATGCCCCTTGTCCAAATGCTGCAAGAGTATTATTTTTTTTAAAGGGGTGTTCCCTGAAAATTTCCCTTCCTGATGCTTTTTTGCAATACCAAGCGCGTCTGTGTATCCTATTTTTACTTTTGAAAGCAAAAGTTTTTCTACAACCTTTTTTTTCTTAAAGACTTCGGCTTCTGGGTTTTGGGTTATTTTTTTTCCAATGTTAAAAGTTGTCATCCTGTCATCTTTTTTGTCATAGTACCCGATTTGCCACGGCGAATGTTCGACTGCATCCATCATTAAAAAAGCATTTGCAAGATACGCGTCAGAATTTGTTTTTTCCCACTCCAAAAAAGTTCT
>JAAOYE010000037.1 GCA_018221175.1 Candidatus Woesearchaeota archaeon | reverse complement strand
ATTCTTTTTTAGATAAAAGCCTAGAGAGTATCCAATGGTAAGAAGTGATAATGCCAAGACTATTATTGGAAACCATGGAATAGCTGCAGGTTCGATGCTTCTTTGTATGACAGGAGCTGCCATCATCATATCAGCGTTTTCTGCCATTGTTTTTGCCACAAATACTTCTTGCTTAAAGAAAATGTCTTTAAAGAGATAAAATGATGCGCCAATAGCAGCTATAGTGGATATTGCAAAAGCAAAAAGCACTCTGACCTCTTTTGGCGAAATAAAATTTTTGCCTTTGAATGTGAGTTTGTAATACTTCCACTTCCTTCCTTCATCAAGCTGTTTTATGAGGCCTGCTTTGACAAGAACATCCAGGTGTTCTTTTACAGCGCTGTTGGACATATCAAGATCAGATGCAAGTTCGGACAAGGTGTGATTTCTCTGTGTTAAAATCTTTAAAATGTTAACTCTATTGTCTACAGATAAAGCTTTAAACGTCTTTTTGTCAAGCACGATTTTTTCATTCATTAAATCGAGAAACATTTTCTTATTTTTAAATACTGTTCTTTATTCAGTTCTAAACCGAAAGAAAAAAAAGTGGGAGCCTTAGGCGCTTACCAACCCCACCCATTGGTAGATTTGCGCGTTTGCCAGTAAAAATATCATTCCCCGTGAAAGCCGAGTCGTGAGCCACAACTTTAGCAGACAATCCCTTTTCCGTCTTTTTGGTCAAAAAAGCTTTTTACGAAGTTACCTCACGCCTTCATAAACGCCGTAATTGACATTGAGCAGTTAAAGGTATGCTGCTGGTTACTGCAAGTTCAAGCGTTGGCTTGTCGTTACAGATGATAAAGTTACATAGAGGCGGTTGCACAAAGATTGAAATAAGTGCCTAAACACCCCCCGCACCCTTTATTTAACTGCAAAAGCAGTTCGTAAAGAGTATTTTGTGGAAAGTAAAATTAATATAAATACTTTTTGGTAAAAAAATATATATTGCTACTAATTCATCAAAACAAACTTTAATAAATACTTTCTAAGTTTAATTGTTTATGGATGACTCGGTTAAAATAGACATACTAAAAGTATTGGATGGTTCTATAAGGATGATTGAAAGAAAGGACATTTCAGGACTAAAAGAGCTTTCAAACCATACAATTCACAACGCGTCCATTTTTCAGGACGAAGACTCAATAACCGTAGCTGTTGTCATGTACACTCTTGCAAAAGTCTTTGAAAGAGAAAGAGGAGTTGACAAAGATGTTTTGCCAATACTTTCCCGTGCAAAAAGAAGCCTTGTAGAAAACCATTATGAAAAATACAAAAACAAAATGAAAAAGCTTTACAAAATCATAGGAAGAAAAGACTCAAAACACAATCTTTATGTTCAGGAAGTCATGCGTCAGGCAGGCGTTAGAAAAAGCTCAAAAATATATGATCATGGAGTCTCCATGGCAAGGGCGGCTGACATCCTTGGCGTCTCTGTGTGGGACATGATGGACTATGTGGGCAAGACCAGGATTGCAGACACATTTGACGAGCACTTGAATTTGAAGCAAAGGCTTGCAATTGCAAGAAAAATATTTGGAGGTAAATAAGATGCAAGGACGTTCATTTACTGTACGATTTTTAATAGACCAAAAAAACAATATCCAGACCCAGATAAACAGCCAGCAAGTTGCGCCAACCGAGGCAATAGGCTTACTTGAAATGGCAAAAGACCAGATGATGGAAAACCTAAGAAAAGGAAGGAAGAATATTTTCGATGTCAAAGGAAAACCTTAAAAAAGGTTTTGCATGATGCCAGAAAACAGAGTTTTCTGAGTATGAAACAAAAACAATGAGCAGCATCATTTTCGATACAGGGCCAATAATAAGCCTGGCGATGAACAATCTCTTGTTTATACTTGAAAAGCTAGAAAATAGTTTCAATGGAGATTTCTTTATCACACCAGCTGTAAAAGATGAGGCTATAGAAAAACCGCTAAACTCAAAAAAATTTGAGTTTGAGGCAATAAGGGTGATGAAGCTTCTTCAAGCAGGCGTTTTAAAAATTTATCCAAATGATGTTCATAATAAAGCACAAGACTTGCTTTCGATTGCAAACAAAATATTTATTGCAAGGGGCAACTATATCAACATAGTACACTATGGAGAAATGGAAGTTGTTGCTGCAGCAATAGATGCCAAAGCGGATGCTATAATTATTGATGAGAGAACAACCAGGACGCTAATAGAAAACCCGATGAAAGTAAAAGAGAGACTTTCTAGGAAGCTTCATACTGGAATTACAGTAGATGATGGGAACTTGGATGAGTTCAAGAAACTGGTTGGTCCTTTAAAGATTCTTCGTTCATTTGAGCTTACAGTGATGGCGTATGAGAAAGGATTTTTGGATGAGTACTTGATTGATATTGAAAATCCTAAAAGAAAACTTCTTGACGGCGTGCTTTGGGGGGTCAAACTTTCAGGGTGTTCTGTGTCAGAAAATGAAATTTCGCAAGTTCTAAAGATTGAAAAAGTAGCCTAGTGTAGTTTTTCCGTCGTAAAACCGACGACAAAACAGAAAGCTTTAAATATTTCTTTTCTAAAGGACAGATTGTAGAGGGTATTTCGACAATAAATTGTTGAAAAATAGACCCTATTATCAAACTCAAAAAAATGGAGGTCAGATAGAAAATGGCTGAAAAAGTTGCAAAAGCAGGAGTTAAAAAAGAATCAGGATACCTATACTTCGTTGACAAGGGCGGAGACGTGTCAAGGGCAAAGATGGCTCGAGGCGGCAGAAAGAAAGGATCAACAGGCGGTGCAGAAAAAGTCGTAAAGGTTGGCGTTAAAAAAGAGTCGGGATACCTATACTTCGTTGACAAGGGCGGAGACGTGTCAAGGGCAAAGATGGCTCGAGGAAGGTAGAAGCCTTCTTTTTTTATTTTTTTTATTTTTAAATAGTAATTCTTAAATATTCATGCGAAATCTGTTTATATATGATTAAAGGCCAAGTCATTAGCGGTAAGTTTGGAGAGATTATTGCAAGGCAAAAAACAGAAAAAGAAATAGAGCTTGGCGAAATTCTTGTTGCAAAAGCTGGGAATTCTAAAATACTTTTGCAGGCTTACGATTTGCAGTATGGTTCTCAGATATCCCAGCAAAACCTTGAACTGATTTCTGGAATGGTCTTAGAAGAGGACTCAGAGCTTGAGTTCATGGAGCCGCATCTTCGAAATTACACGATTGCAATGCTTAAGAATATTTTAACAATTAGTGAGAAAAGCGCAAAGACATCAAAAAATCTGCCCTCATTTTTTTCAGAGGTAAGAGAGGTCACAAAAGAAGATTTATCGTTTTTGACAACGCCAAAAAACCCTTTGTTTGTTGGAAACTTAAGAAGCGGCTCAAAAGAACTTGACGTGCCAATATTTTTGCCAGGCGACGACGTTTTTTCTCATCACATATTAATACCAGCAACTACCGGGCGCGGAAAGAGCAACTTGACTAGCTGCATGCTTTGGGACAGCGTGGATAAAGATTATTGCGGGATACTCGTACTAGACCCCCATGATGAGTATTTTGGAAGAAACAAAATCGGCCTAAAAGATCATCCAAAAAAAGAAAATGTGATTTACTATACTCCAAAAAACGCGCCGCCTGGCACAAGGACATTATCAATCAACCTTGATGCCATCAAGCCCTGGCATTTCAACGGCGTGGTTGAATGGACAACTCCTCAAATTGAAGCGCTCTCTGCGTATTTTAAGAAGTATGGCAAAAAATGGATTGAAGCAGTAATTTTAGAAAAGCCGGCAAATCATTTTCATGAAGGGACAATAGGAGTTTTAAAGAGAAGGCTTTTGAACATTTTAGATCTTAGTTTTTCTGAAAATGAGCTTTCGAGCCACGGCGTTTTTAAGCTAAATTCCGGACAGACAACAATTAATGATATCTGTGACTTATTGGAAGATTCAAAAAAAGTGATTGTTGACACATCAAACTTTTCTGGTCAGGTTGAGATATTAATCGGCTCTTTAATTGCATCTGAGATATTTTCAAGGTATAAGTCATACAAAATAAAAGGAGAACTTGGTAAAAAGCCAGTTATATCTGTGATTTTGGAAGAGGCACCAAGAGTTCTTGGGAAAGAGGCGCTTGAGAAGGGTCCAAACATATTTTCATCAATTGCAAGGGAGGGACGGAAGTTTAGAGTTGGTCTTACTGCAATTACACAGCTGCCATCGTTGATTCCTAGACAGATTCTGGCAAACATGAACACAAAGATAATCCTTGGCATAGAAATGGCGCCAGAGCGCCAGGCCGTAATTGAGAGTGCTTCGCAGGACTTAAGCTCTGATGCACGGGCAATTGCCAGCTTGGACAGGGGAGAGGCGATAATCACATCGAACTTTGCGAGGTTTGCAATACCAATAAAGATTCCTCTGTTTGAAGATTTAGTTAAAAAAGCGAAAACTACAAAAACAAAAGAAGAAAAAATAAACTTTGAAGGGGTTAGGAATTGAAATGATTAATCCATTTAAAATTTTATTTGGAAGTAGATTAACAAAAGCCGAAATTGATGCAATTAAAGATAAAATCGATGAAATAAATAGTAAATCCATTAAAATAAAAAACGCCCTTTTTAAAGAAGAAATATTATTAAATGCAGACAGAGGTAAGCTAGAATATTTTAATAATTTTGAAAGTATAAAAGAAAAAGTAATCGAGACTTTTAATAAATATATAAAAGAGATTAGAAATGTAGTGTCTACAAATTCTTTATTTTATAATAAAATGAGGCATGCTTCTCTAAAAAAGAAGATTATTAAATATTATTCAACTGCTAATAGCGCATTTAAAAATTATAAAGGGCTATTAGAACTAAAAGAAACATTAGAATTAATTATCGAAGAAATAAATAATATAAAAGCGATTAGTGCAGATGATTTGAGAAAATTTCTAATTGAGAAAAAAAATTTACTGAATCATGTAGTT
>JAAOYE010000036.1 GCA_018221175.1 Candidatus Woesearchaeota archaeon | reverse complement strand
CATACTAGCCAATAATCAACAACATTTTTAAACAAATACTAAATTCTAAAATCTCATGCCACGATCGCATAGTCCGGTACTTTGCTGTTAAGCCAAGATGGTTTTGCGCGAAGCGGAAAATTGCGCAAGCCTGGAAACTTGCATAGGGCAAGTCCCAAATGCGAGTGAGGAAAGCTTGTCCCTTTGGGATCCCCGGTTCGAATCCGGGTCGTGGCGCTTATTTGTCTGAAATCTCCACGCCCAGAAATCTTTTTGTGTGCTCTTTTGCAAAAGAAAGGCGTTCTTTACTTTCAGAATATATCCTAAAAAGCTTGTCTTGGGCGTGCACTGGTTTTCCTTTATAGATATATAGATAAACTCCTGCTCTTGGGTCAACAGGTGCACCTGCAACCCTGGCGATTTTGTTAATTGCTTTGTTGTCTATATGGCTAACTTTTCCCTTCTCTTCGGCGTGGATATCAAAAAAGTACTTTCCAAGGCGCATCTTGTCAGGATCAGTCTCTTTTCCGCCTTGCGCTTTTACTATTTCTACGAATTTTTCATAAGCTGCACCTGAATCAAATATTTTTCTTGCAATATCTGCCCCGTTGTGGTGCCCAACCATTTTAAGCATTTCTCCTGCCAGACTTATTGATTTTTCTTTTAGTTCAAATGACCCCCATATATCATTTTTTAATGTGTACAAGACATCTCTTGCTTCAAGCACAGGACCAATCCCATTTCCTATAGGGTGCGTGCCGTCGGATAAAATTACTTTGGTCTTTATCTTTATCATTTTTGCAATAGTTTGGAATTTTCGTTTCAAAGCTTTAGCGCTTTTTTTGTCAATAATCTTTGCTCCTTTTCCCCAAGGTATGTCTATTAGCAAATGCGTTGCTGACACTGACTTTTTCTTTGCAAGAACGCTTGCAATGAGCTGACCTACCGGATCAAGTGATATTGGCGACTCAACACCAATTATTTTATCATCTGCAGGTGCCAGGTTAAGAGCACCACCCCACACAATACAACCACTTGTTTTTTCAACTATTCTTTTTAGTTCATTTGGTGAAAACCCTACTTTGCAAAGCTGCTCCATTGTGTCAGCAGTTCCAGCAGCACTTGTTATTGAGCGTGAAGAGGTCTTTGGTATGGTGTATCCTACAGCAGCAATTATTGCTGTTGCGACCATTGTTGTTCTGTTGCCTGCAACGCCGCCTATACAATGCTTGTCCATGATTATCCTTTTATCAAAATCTATCATTTCTCCCGTATCTATCATTGCTTTTGTTAAATTGTATATCTCTTTTGTAGAAAGTTCGTTGACATAGCATGCCGTGACGAAATACGTCATTTCGATACTTGTAAGCTTATTATCTATTATGTCTTGAATAATCTGCTTAAACTGTTCGTATCCTAATCTTTTTTTGGATAGTTTGTCTTTAATATAATGTATTGAGTCTGGCTTTTTTTCTATTTCAACATTTACTTTTTTTACACCTCTCAAGTTTAGTATATGGTATAATTCTTGAAACACACCCATTGTGCCTTTTGGAACAAGTTCTTCTGATTCTGTTATGTCTATTACTGCTGTTATCGATTTATGGCTTCCATTAGATATTTTAAGCCTATCCATAGAAAAAAGTCCGTATTTATCTGCATCTTTCTTGTTTAAGATAGCTACGAGTGTGTCTCCTGTGCTTATCTTCAGATTTTTCACACTAAATCTCATAATCTTCACTGTAAACTTTTACCATGGCAAGAAATAATGATAGTATGATCGGTCCAATTATTATGCCTATAAACCCTACAAGTTTTAGTCCTCCAAGCACGCCTAAAAGAACTATTGCTGGATGCATGCTTCCTCGCGCTCCTATGAGTTTTGGCCTTACAAAGTTGTCTATTAGGCTGATTCCAAAAAACCCGTAGACAAAAAGCCCCGCACCTCTAAATATCATCCAACCATTTGCTAAAAAAAGTCCTTTCCCAAACAAAAATAGCGCTGCTGGCGCCCATATTACTGCTGTTCCAACCATCGGAATTAATGCAAATATCGCCATCATAAATCCCCAGAAAATAGGAGAACCCACACCAAATATTACAAATCCCACTCCACCTACTGTGCCTTGTATTAATGCTGTTAAGAGTGTTCCAAAGACCACTGCATGGATTAGTTCATTGCATCCTTTGATTAGCTTTCTTTTTATGTCTTTTTTTAATGGAAGGAAATCTGCTACCCGTTTTGAAACCTTTTCTCCTTCTTTTAGAAGGTAGTAGAATAAAAAGATGAATATGAAAAAATTGATTATCTTTTCTGGAAGCGAAGATAGAAATGATTTTGTTGCGTTTACAATAAAGTCTACTCCTTGAGAGATTAATCCTTCAATATCTAGCTTGAATCCAAATCTCTGTTCAAAATTTGTATAGAAGTCTCCAAGTGACTGATCGCTATCTGAAAGATATACTTCTGCTGCAACATACACGCCTACTGCTTGATTTGCCACTGAATTAAGTAAAGCCAAGAAAGGAAGTATGACTAATATAACTACACCAATGCTTAGAATTAATGCTGCCACCCAGTCTTTTTTGACTTTTTTTCTTAATTTTAAGTATAATGGATAAAAGATATATGCTAATATTACTGCTGAAAGTATTGAGGGTATAAATGGCCATATAAGCAAGAAAGACAGTATTACCACTACAAGAACAATTCCAAGTGACAAGTATTTTTTATATTCTTCAGAGTGGATTTATTTCACCTCTTTTAACTCTTTATTTTTAATATATTTTTAAGCTTTCGCTTTTAAATGTGTTTTTTTACTTCTTTTAGCACTAATTTGTGAATTTCTTCAATTGTTAACAACACGTTATTTTTTACGCAGTCAATCTTAACCCAGTTTGGCTCAATCTGTATTAAATGCGAGAATGCTTCTTGAGTGTTTTTTAGGTGCTCTGAGTCAGCTTCGTGAATATCTCTTTTGTTTCCAATATATTCTCTGTGTCCTTTTTTGTCCACTAGTTTTTGGCCGATTTCCCATGGCACATGAAGATATATGTTTAGGTCTGGTCTTGGCAACTTTAGAGTTTTGTATTCTAATTCATCCAGCCATTTTAGAAATTCTTGTCTTTGTTTTTTGTCGTTTATTTTTCCGCCTTGGTGTCCGGCGTTTGCAGAGACATACCTGTTTGATATTATTATTTTCCTGTCTTTTAGTGTTTTAACCATATCTTTTTTTGCTGCAAACCTGTCTATTGCATAAAATAGTGACGCTACTTTTGGCAAAACTTCGTCTGCTTTTCCATATTTGCCATTCAGGTATTGTTCGACAAGATACGCTGATTTTTTTCCGTATCTTGGAAAGTCATATTTTTTTACAGCGTATCCTTCTTGTTTTAGTTTTTTTATTAGAAGCTCTGTTTGCGTCCCTTTCCCACTCCCATCGGGTCCGTCGATTACAATGAGTTTTCCCTTCATATAATGTGCAAGAATTGTTTTGTTTATTAAGGTTTCTAATCAAATAATGCCCGCCCTATTCTTACCATGTTACTGCCTTCTTCTATTGCGATTTTGTAGTCGTTTGTCATCCCCATCGAAAGCCATATCAAGTTGTATTGTTGTTTGTGTTTGTCGTATAATGCTTTCATCCCTCTAAAAAAAGGCCTTGTCATCCCATGCGCTACGAGTGGCGCCATCATCATAAATCCGACGATTTTCACATTTTCAAGTTTAGATATTTCTAAAAGCGCGTTTTCCACTTCGTCAACCTTAAACCCGTATTTTTGAGGCTCCTCTGCAATATTAATTTCTAAAAGTATCGGCATTACCTTTTCTTGTTTTTTGCATTCTTCATCGATTAAACTAGCGAGTTTTATTGTATCAACGCTTTGAATCACATCAAACAGTTCTACAGCAAGCTTTACCTTGTTTGACTGCAGGTGGCCCACAAGGTGCCACTCAGCGTTTACGTTTCTTACTTTTTCCTGTGCGTCTTTTACCCTGCTCTCGCCAAACTTGTTAACGCCAAGCTCGTTTAGCTTAAGAACTTCTTTTAGCCCGACAGTTTTTGTGACAGCAACAAGGTCAGCTGTGTCAATGTTTTTTCTTACCTCTACAAGGTTTTTTTCTATCTTCATATTTAATCTAAATTGTTTATTCCTTATAAAGATTTTTAAATAACTCCTTGTTTTGCTTTTGTATGAATTATACAATACTTGACTGCTACACTGATGAGCCCGCCGGCCTTGGTGTTCCACCCTATATTGGAACATACCCAAGATATATCTATGGCAGGCTTAAGAAAAAAGGCAACGATGTTAAGTATATCACTATAGATGATGTTAGATTATATAAGAAATATGATAATCAAATACCCACTATAACTGAAAAGCAAAGGTCAAAGATAGATGTCTATAACCTAACAAAAAACTCAAAGACCATCAAAGAAGTTCTTGATAAAACAGAGGTTTTGGTCGTGATTCTTGGAGTGCACACACCTGGAAAATATTTATCTGCAATTCCTGGGACACTTCGAGAAATCGTTCCGTTAATTGAAGATTCGAGGTGTGAAAAAATATTGACTGGTCCAGCTGCATCCCATCATGGAACTCAGCTTGAAGGGGGTAAACTCGTAGAGAATCAGGACACGGATATATTTGACACTGTCGATGTTGATTATTTTGAAATAAGCAGTTTTGAAGATATAGACAAAGTTGCACCTGCTGGTGCCCAGATAGTAAAACAAATCCTGGATATCCGCGTTGCAGAGATAGAGACTGCGTCTGGTTGTTTTAGAGACAAAGGATGTTCATTTTGCGTTGAATGGACAAAACCTCAGCTATATAGAGAACAGAAAAACATACATGAAGAAGTCAAAGCGCTAGTAAATACTGGTGTTAGTAGGTTTAGGCTTGGTAAACAAACCTGCTTTTATTCATATAAAGACGGTAAAACTGAAGAGATAAAGAAGCTGTTAGAGCCTATTTCAAACTCCAAGCCAGATGTTTTGCATATTGACAATGCAAACCCTGCAAGAGTAAACGAAGAAATTACAAAATTAATCGTGAAATACTGTACGCCTGGAAACATTGCAGCGTTTGGTGTTGAAAGCTTTGATGATACTGTTGTTAAGAAAAATAACCTGAATTCCACGCCAGAGACCACTATGAAAGCGATTAAGATAATAAATAAGATTGGCGGGAAAAGAAGCTCAAATGGATTTCATCATTTTTTGCCTGGCGTGAATATCTTGTTTGGCCTTAATGGAGAGACAAAACAAACTCATGTCGAGAATATGAAATACTTGCACCAAATACTTGATGAGAAACTGCTTTTGAGGAGAATTAATATCAGGCAGGTTGTGCCGTACAAAGGAACAACGCTTTATGAGAACGTTGGAAACAAATTCTTAAGAAAAAACAAAACACTTTATTGGAAATGGAGAAACCAAATTAGGCAGGAAATCGACTATGAAATGCTAAAAAGACTAGTACCTGAGAATACAATTATTAAAAATGTTTTTTCTGAAGTTTATGACGGAAAAAACACGTTCTTGCGCCAGTTTGGAACATATCCCTTAATTGTTGGTATCAAACAAAGGTTAGAGCTGAAGAAATTCTACAATATCAAGGTAACAGGACACATGCTAAGAAGCGTGGTTGGTAAAGTTGTATAATAGTATACAAAAAATCACAACATTTATATATGATTAAATGCACTAGTTTATGGCATAGTGGGTAGGGAAAAAACCATAGTATCTACAGGAAACAGAAGTGACATTAGTGGCAGAGGAGACATTGGTGCCATACTAGCTATTGAAGATGAACCTCCCGACATTTCTAACATTTTCATTGGTAACCTTGATTTAAAGAAAGATTTTGATTCAGACTGTCTTCCAAGAGGCACACCAACCAATTATGGCCTTACAAGATTAAATATAAAGCCAGAAAAATCATTATCTGATCAGATAATTGAAGATGAAGTAAAGCGAAGAGAGATTGATATTTCTGGTCATGAAATTTACAATACTAAAAAACGCCAAGGAATTCTTACATCCATTAAAAAAGAATTATTAATCAAAAATCCTGAAGTCAAATTAGCTTATTGGATGAATGGAAGATTTTTCCATATTTCTGTTGATGGAAGAACACCAGCTGGTGTGCAAAAAGAGCAGATCCAAAAAAAAGGAGAGATATTTACTGATTTTAGATCAATACCGCTTTTGGAGATAGGTGGTGGTTTTGGATTATATCCAAACCCAAATCAAGAAGATGAAGTAGTATATATTTTTAAACAAAGCAAACCCATTATACCATTACTTTTTTCAGATAACGGACTTCCACAACCTTTAAGAATAAACTCTTATCTTATCTAAACCTTGCTAAAACTGATTCTTAGTTCTTTCCCTTTGATTTTATCGCTTTGGTTAATAATGTCATATGCTTCTTTTGTTTCTTCTTTTTCTATTCGAAGGTCGTCAGCGCCTATAATGTTTTTTAGTTCTTTAGAAAACTTCTTTAAAGCATCAAATACATCTCCTTCTGCCTGGATATATACTCTGATAACATCTGATTTTTGAAGGCCTGCTTTTCTTCTGTGGTTTTGCATTCTTCGAGTTGTTTCTCTAAAGTATCCTTCGGCGTCAAGTTCTTTTGTTCTTGTTGTATCTAAAAGAACATATCCTTCCTTGAACACTGCTTTTTGATGATTCTTTGATTTTTTGGCAGTCTTTGTTATTTTGACTGTTTTTGCGTTTGTCTGTGTCAAAATGCTTTTTTTGAGGTTTTCAACAGCTTTTTTCACTTTATCTTCTTTTGTAACAACAATTATCCCTTTTACAGGCCATCTTATGCCAAGCTGTGATTTTTCTCTGGCACAAAGCGCTGTTGATATTACTTCTTTTGCTATTTCAAAGTCTGACTCTAATGACTTATTTATTCTTTTATTGTCTGCTTTTGGCCACAAGACCAAGTGAAGCGATTCTTTTTTTAGCTTGAATCTTTCTTTAAGGTTTTGATATATCTCTTCTGTGACAAAGGGGGCAATTGGCGCTAGAAGTATTAATGAGTTGTAAAGTGTTTGATAAAGGACAAATAGAACTGTTTTTTTCTCGCTGTCATTTCCAGCGCTCATTTTTTCCCTGTTTAGCTGTATGTATGTTCTGGAAAGCTCAAGGATTAGTTCCTCTATTACCCATGGCGCATCGTTTAGCTTGTACTCATCAAATAGCTGCGTTGTTTTCTTTATTGTTGAGTTTAGTTTTGAGAGCATGTATTTTTCGCCCTTTTCAAGCTTTACACCTTTTAGATTTTCTGGGTTGATGTTTAACTGAACTGCGAGGTCAAACAGCAGGTTTTGAAGGTTCCACAAAATGATTAGTGTTCTGTTCTTTGTTTTCATATCTTCAAAGTTGTAGTTTAGGTCAAGGCCTGCTTTTGCCCCGCCTATTGAGTATAATCTAAATGTGTCAGCGCCGTACTGGTCAATTACTTCATATGGTGAGATGATGTTTTTAAGCGACTTGGACATCTTACGTCCCTGTGAGTCATTTACAAATCCATGCATATAGACTGCCTTGAATGGTATCTTTTTTTGCGACACCATAGAAAGACAGGCAAGTGAGTTAAACCAACCCCTAATTTGGTCTTTTCCTTCAAGAATGAAGTCAGCGTCGCCAAGTTTTTTGTAAAGGTCTTTTTTTGATGGGAATCCAAGCGGCGCCCACGGGGCTGCGCCTGAGTCAAGCCACACATCAAGTACATCTTCAACTCTTGTGGCTAGTTTTTTGCATTTTTTGCATTTGATTTTGACTTTATCAATCCATGGCCTGTGAAGGTTGTCAAGCTTTTTTCCTGTCAGTTTTTTTAGTTCATCGCTTGATTCAACCAGGATTATTTCATCGCATTCGCATCTCCATATTGGGAGAGGGACCCCCCAAAATCTTTGTCTTGATATGCACCAGTCCTGCAGGTTTTTAAGCCACGAGTCAAACCATTTTTTCCCTGCCCAGTCTGGCACCCAGTCAACATCCTTGTTTTGTTTTATTAGCTCTTTTTTTGCTTTTTCTGTTGCCAAAAACCATTGGTCTGTTGCTTTGTATATAATTCCTGTTTTGCATCTCCAGCAGTGCGCATATTCATGGTCTACTTGTGTTTGCGCCACTAAAACCCCTCTTTCTTGCAGTGCTTCGATAAATTTCTTGTCGTCTTTTCTTGCAGTAAGGCCTGCGAATTTTCCCATGGTTTTGTCAAAGACTC
Organism: Candidatus Woesearchaeota archaeon; assembly: GCA_018221175.1. Taxonomy (GTDB): domain Archaea; phylum Nanobdellota; class Nanobdellia; order Woesearchaeales; family BM511; genus JAAOYE01. The sequence continues at coordinate 10,157 of JAAOYE010000036.1, read as the reverse complement.
CGTGCTCATCAATGTTATTGAACGGAGGAAGTCCTGCTTTGTGTCCTGCTTCAAAGTCTTCAGCACCGCATCCTGGTGCGCAGTGAACAATTCCTGAGCCTGCTGATAAATCCACAAATTGGTCTGAGAGTATTACAGTATGTGCAACTTTGTTTTCTTTGCCTATTTTTTTATGAAAAGAAATCGTGTCTTGGAAAGGATGTGAATATCTTACTCCTTCTAGTTTTTTTCCTTTGAACTCCTTTTTTACTTTGTACTTTTTATCGGCTGCAGAACCAATTACTCCCCCGGCAAGTGCCTTTGCAAGTATCCAAGTCTCGCCTTTTACGTCTGCTTCTACATAGTCAAAGTCTGGATGTATCATTACAGCAAGATTAAAGGGTATTGTCCAGGGAGTAGTTGTCCAGATTATTAGAAAAGTGTTTTTCTTGTCTTTTACGGGAAGTTTTACAAAAATTGATGAGTCACTCACGTTTTCATATTCAAGCTCGTGCTTTGCAAGCGCTGTTGCGCATCTTGGACACCAAGTCATTGATTTTTTTCCTTCGTAGAGATATTTGTTTTCATGGGCTTTTTTTAGCGCCCACCATGCACCTTCGATATACTCCTTTTTTATTGTCATGTATGGGTCGTCCCAGTTCATCCAAACACCGAGTCTTTTAAAGTCATCAATCATTGGCCAAAGCTGGTCTAAAGCATATTTTTGGCATAATTCTATGAATTTTTGAAGGCCGAACTTCTTCATAATATCTTTTTTGTCTGTTATCCCATACTTTTTTTCAACTGCAACCTCGATTGGGAGTCCGTGCATGTCAAAGCCTGGCTGATCCCATACGTCAAAGCCCTGCATTCGCTTGTATCTCATTAATGAGTCTCTAAGAGCCTTGCCCCATGCGTGGCCTATGTGGATTTTTCCTGTTGTGTACGGCGGACCGTCTAAGTAATAGAACTTTTTCTTTCCCTTTTCTTTGGCTTTTTTGTATATGTTTTTTTTATTCCAGAATTCCTGAATTTTTTTTTCGATTTCCTGCGGATTGTATGGACCAAGCTTTTTCATTGGTAGATTCACCTTTTTATAGAGATAAAACAGACGTTGCAGGTAATATATAAAAGATATGTTTTTCATAGTCAAAAAAGGGCAATGTTTATATATACTAAATACAATTATGTATTGTAAGTTCTAATCCGGGGGAAATTATGGCAATAAAATTTTTTGAATCACCAGACCATTTAGAGCCTAAGTGTCCTAAATGCAGTTCTAAGCTTAAGTATGGTGAGACTACAAAATATGACGATAATCTTGATTCCCACGTCTGTTTGAACTGCGGTATTTCTGTATAACATAACTTTTTTAAAAGGGAGTGTACTCGCTACGTGGATGCCAATAGATTTTCATAAAAGAAATAAAGGGAAAATTGAGATAAAGTCTAAAGTATCCATAGACAATAATGATGACCTTTCCTTAGCATACACTCCTGGCGTTGCAAAGGTTTCTCAAGAAATTTTTAAAGATAAGTCTAAAGTTTATGAGCTTACTTCTAAGTCGAATATGATTGCTATAGTTACAGATGGCAGTGCCGTCTTGGGTTTAGGTGACATTGGTCCAGAGGCAGCACTTCCTGTGATGGAAGGAAAATCAGCACTTTTCAAGCAGTTTGGCGGCGTTGATGCAATACCTATTGTTTTAGACACTAAAGACTCTGATGAAATCATAAATATTGTAAAGAAGATAAGTCCTGGTTTTGGAGGTATTAATCTTGAGGACATATCTGCCCCGAGATGTTTTGAGATAGAAAAAAGACTGAAGCAGGAGCTTGATATTCTGGTTTTTCATGATGACCAGCACGGAAGTGCGATCGCAGTGCTTGCTGCACTTATTAACGCTTTAAAGATTGTTGGTAAAAAGTTTAGTTCAATTAAAGTTGTTATTAACGGTGCTGGCGCTGCTGGGATTGCAACTGCAAACATCTTAATTGAACAAGGCGTTACTAACTTGTTTTTAGTTGACTCAAAAGGGGTAACTTGCACTCCTAGAATTGATTTAAATGAATATAAAATGGCGGTGGCAAACAAAGTGAACATGGACTTTTGCGGGGATTTATCTGATGCTGTTAAAGATGCCGATGTTTTTATCGGTGTGTCAATTGGAAACCTTCTTTCTAAGGAAATGGTAAAGTCAATGGCAAAAGATGCTATTGTAATTGCCATGGCAAACCCCCTACCAGAAATAATGCCCAACGACGCTTATGAGGCAGGTGCGGCTATTGTTGCGACTGGCAGAAGCGACTTTTCTAATCAGGTGAATAATTCTCTTGTTTTCCCAGGGCTTTTTAGAGGCGCGCTTGACGTGGGCGCCAAAAAGATTACTCGTGAGATGATTCTTGCTGCAGCACACGCGCTTGCAGCTCATGTGAAAAACCCTTCTAAAGACAAAATCATCCCAGGAATGTTCGACAAAGGCGTAGCCGACACAGTTGCAGATGCTGTGAAGGATGCTGTTATAGAATAAAAAAAAGCCCTCGCCGAGACTTTCAATTTGATACACTTGTTTTCGCAGTGGGCTACAACTTGTTGTTGCCCGCTCTTGCGTGTTAACCGAGCGTAACCAGTTATTGAACTCGGGACCTCGGCATTTTTGTCCCTGAGGGTACCAATGCCGCGCTATACCTCTAAGCCACGAGGGCACAAACCTTTAGAATTTGTGTTTTGTTTAAAAAAGTTTTGTTCGTTATATTCTTATAAGAATATTTCTTTCATGAACATATTTAAATAAAAGCGATGTTCAAGTTTAATAGGTGATTTAATGAAAGGGAAAAAATACTTGTTCACATCAGAATCAGTAACAGAAGGGCATCCTGACAAGATGTGCGACCAAATCTCAGACGCAGTACTCGACGCAATCTTTGAAAAAGATTCAAACGCAAGAGTCGCAGTCGAATGCTTAACCAAGACAGGCTTTGTGGTTGTCGCAGGCGAAGTAACAACAAATACTTATGTGGACATCCAAAAAGTCGTGAGAAAAACTATCAAAGACATTGGCTACGACGACCCGGACTTTGGCTTTGACGCAGAAGGATGCGGGGTTTTAGTCTCAATCTCAGAACAATCACCAGACATTGCTTTGGGTGTGGATAATGAAAAAGAGCAGGGCGCTGGAGACCAGGGAATGATGTTTGGATACGCTACAAACGAAACACCTGAACTAATGCCACTTCCAATCATTTTAGCGCATAAACTAACATATAAGCTTGCAGATGTCAGAAAAAAAGGATTAATAAAATATCTCAGGCCAGACGGCAAAAGCCAGGTCACTGTAGAATATGAAAACGGAAAACCTATCCGTGTCGATGCCGTTGTTGTCTCAACACAGCACGCACCAAACATCTCTCAGAAAATAATCCACAGAGACATTCTAAAAAAAGTCATTAAGCCAGTTTGCGGCAAATGGATTGATTCAAACACAAAATACTATATCAACCCTACAGGAAGCTTTGTAATAGGCGGCCCTGTAGGCGACGCTGGTGTTACTGGGCGAAAGATTATTGTAGATACATATGGCGGTCACGGTGCTCATGGCGGCGGAGCGTTTAGCGGTAAAGACCCATCAAAAGTAGACCGCTCAGCAGCATATGCTGCTAGATATATTGCAAAAAACATAGTGGCAGCAGGCCTTGCAGACAAATGCGAAGTCCAGCTAGCTTATGCAATTGGCGTGGCAAACCCTGTGAGTGTGTTAATTCACACTTATGGTACTAATAAGATTCCTGAAGGCAAAATATCCGAGCTAGTCAGATGCCACTTCCCGCTAAAGCCAGCACAAATCATAAGCCATTTAAAGCTTAAACGTCCAATTTACAAAAAAACTGCTGCTTATGGCCACTTTGGCAGAGATGACCCTGATTTTACATGGGAAAAAACAGATAAATCAAAAATCTTAAGAAAGGAAGCCTGGCCATTATCAAAACCGGAAAAATTTGGAAAACAAGTGCCTCTCGACTAGGTGCACTCAACCAAAACTTTATATATTACTTCCATTCGCTTATTTTAAGATGCTTGAGAATGTTTATCACTCATGCGGTATCGCCGCTGTTTCTTATAAAAATAAAAAAAAAAATGTCGCGCCAGCACTCCATAAGCTTCTAATTAATATGCAAAACAGAGGACAACTCTCTGCAGGCATCACCACGTTTGATGATGCCCGCCCTCATATTCTAAAAACCTACAAAGACATCGGTCTTGTAAAGGAAGTATTTAGGACAAGCCAGAAGTTTAAGATGAAAAGAATCTATAAGCTTTTTAATGGCTCTGCAGGCATTGGCCATGTCAGATACGCTACAGCCGGCTCAAACGACAAGTCCTATGCCCAGCCATTTGAGCGCCAGCACGGCAGAAAATACAAATGGTTTGCGATGTGCTTTAATGGCACAATCACCAATTACGTTGACTTAAAAAAACAGCTGATGAAAAGAGATGACTACCACCTGATTTTAGATTCTGACACAGAGGTAATCATGCATAATCTTTCAAGAGAGCTTAGACATGACAAAAAACCAAATCCTGTACATGTTTTTAAAAACCTATCAAAAAAGTTTGACGGAGCATACAACATTGCTATGATTAATGCTCTTGGAGAAATCTTTGCTGTTAGAGACCCTCTTGGTTTTAGGCCTCTTGTATGGGGTGAGAATAAAGAAGGTGTTTTTGTAGCAAGCGAGTCAAGCGCTCTTATCAACATGGGAATCTCTGATTTTAAAGACCTTGAACCAGGCCATCTTCTCTATGCTAAAGACGGAAAAGTGAAGATTTCCAAGTTTGCAAACAACAAGAAACCAAAACACTGCATGTTTGAATGGATTTACTTTGCAAATGTATCCTCTGTGATAGACAAAAAGTCTGTATATCTCACAAGAAGGCGGCTGGGAAAAGAACTTGCGAAAAGAGAAACGCGAAAAATAACAAATGACCACATCGTTGTTCCTGTCCCTGACACATCAAAGCCGGCAGCCGAGGCCATGGCATTTGAACTTGGCATCCCTCTAATGGAAGGACTTATTCGAAACAGGTATATTGGCAGAACTTTTATCGAAGGAGAGTCAAGAGTGCACCTTATCAAAAACAAATTTACTATCATTAGAGAAATCCTAAAAGACAAAAAAGTGTTTTTAGTTGATGACAGCATTGTAAGAGCAACAACTGTCAAAGAAATCATCAAGTACATTAAAAAAGAGGGCGGTGCAAAAGAAGTTCACCTAAGAATCACATGCCCTGCGATAATGGGCCCTTGCTTTTATGGCATTGACATGAGCACAAAATCAGAGCTTTTAGTTCCGCACTACACAAAAGCGTTTTGCGGTGAGATTAGCGATAAAACAAGCGAGAAAATAGCAAAAGACCTTGGTGCAAACTCCTTAACTTACATGACTCATGAAGGTCTAAGAAATTCGATAGGACTTAAAGATAAGATATGCATGGCATGTCTTGACTGCAAATATCCAACAAAAGAAGGCCGAAAATTCTATCAAATCAGTCTTGAGAACTTCCTTAAGGGCAAAAAAGACACAGGAAGAGTTCTAAAAGCAGAAAAAGTTTGCTAGCCTTTTTTTAATAAGAGATAAGTGAAAAGAAATGCGCCGATAATCAACAGCATGCTTAGATTAAGTGCTTCTTTTGTGAAAAAAACGTCAGTTGCTTTTGTCGCAGAGCTTGTTAGCTGGTTGTGGACTTCGTTTCCGACAGGCACGCCGATACCCCCTAAAAGTATGAGCACGATAAGTAAAACAAATATTGGCTTTACACCTGGCAATGCAAAAAGCCTAAACCCTCCAAAAAATGATAAGAGCAGTATTATGAAAAATAAAGGTATTGCGAGAATTGTAAGCAGTGTTATTGATTGGAATATCACAGGTCTTAGCTTTTCAAATAAGATGCTAAAAATAATTGCGTGAAACACCAATAACCCTATAATAAAATTTTTCCCTCTCATTGATATTGGTATATGAAAACAATATTTAAATGTTAATTTTTTAAATAAGCCAAAGTTTCCAACCGTATGACTTTTGAAAATGATAAAAAAAAGTATTTGGCCGCACTTTACAAGCCTGACAATTCAAAGAAAGGAAATGTTGATTTGCAGATAAAAGAATTGATTGACAAAATTAATTCTAAAAATAATTATTACACCACTTCTAGCTGTGCTGGAAGAATTGTTCTTATCATGATCCCAAAATCAGGAAGAAAGGACCATGCAAAGTGGCTTTTCACAACACATGACAAAGTAAGCCCAAAAGATTTGCCACTAGATGATTTTCCACAAGATACTGTTTGGTTTAGACAGGAAGGCGCTGTACTTCATGTTTGCTGCAAAACTGTCAGCGCAGCACAAATCCTTGTAAACAAGGCAAAAACAGCAGGTTTTAAGCGTTCTGGCATCATGGCCACAAAAAAGCGAGTGATGATAGAAATCTCAAGCACAGAATCAATTGACGCGCCTATTTCTAAAGATGGCAGGCTTTTAGTTGATAAAAACTATATTAACATATTGGTAAATGAAGCAAATAAGAAGCTTAAAAGAAATGGAGAGAAAGCAAAAAAGTTTTTGGAGTCGCTGTGATTATCCGTCATAGAATTTGCATATTTCTCTGGCTTGTGAATTTAGATTTTTTCTTCTTTGTTCTTGTAAAAGATTTGATAATTCTTTATGTGCATTTAATGTGAATTCTAAGTCTTTTCCTTCTAATCTTTCTGGGAAATAAGTAAATTTGTTATATCTTTCTAATGTGAACTCATTCACGATGTTTTCAAATGTTCCATTATATACAAGCTCGCAAAATCCATTATTTGAACTCATCTCTTTAATATTGATATCAAATCCTATTGTAGACTTATCACTTTTAATAAGAATTTTTTCATCAGCTAAAGCATCTAACCTGTAGACAACTTCATCATCCTCTAGGTTCCCAATAAATGACACATATCTGTAATCCCCTTTTGTATTGCCTGAATTAACTGCTATTGGTTTTCTATCATAAACACTAAAAGGATTATCATCAGAATCTTCAAATACAATTCCTGAAATAAATATGTTATGAAGAAATTCAACAATCGTTGCACCTTCCTCTAGAAACCCTTTTGCTTTATCATCTCCTCTGATTAATGTTAGTTTAGTCATTTTGAAAAGTTAAAAAAATAAGAGGTTAATAAAGTTCGTCTTTTCTGCCTTGTGTTAATAGAAGAACTATTAGTACAAGGACAACTAAGATTGCAAAGACTAAAAGTGTTAGATATGCGCTTGAGTCAAAGAAGCTTGCTTTTCTTACTGCTGACACTCCAAACACCATCCCGGTTGCTGCAGGCGCTGTTGGCGTGACAATATCAAAGCTTGTGTCATCTTCCTGGACAATTGCTTCTTTTGGCATGTCGTCGCAGTCTCTGATTGTTATTAGTTCAGATTCTCTATCTGTATCTGCTGAACTTGAGTCTTTGTAGAATGCTGTTACATCCATAAAGTAAGTTCCTTCATCTGTATCCTTAGGAATAAGTAGCGTTACTGATTCTGTTTTGTCTTTTCCATCCCTGATATCTATGTTTGAAATCTTTTTTGTGATGGCAAGGTCGTCAAACTCGATGTATAATACTGCATCGTTTAGGTCTCTTGTTCCTGTGTTTTCAAAGTCAATGTCAACTCTAAAGCTTTCGCCAGCACAAACAGGTGCTGGAAACACGTTTATTTCTCTAATTGTGATTTCTCTGTCTTCAACTTTGACATCTAGGTCAAACTTAAACTCGTCAAAGTGTTCTGCGCCAAAACCATCAGTTCCTTCTGCTGTGATTGTCACGTCATATTTTCTGTCTTTTGCTTTGTCATCAACTTCAAAAGTTTGAAAGTCATCAAAATCATAGCTGTCATCGCCTTCGATATCTGAGCTGTCTGAGTCTCTTTCATCTTCAAATGCGTCGCTTTGTATTGTTACTTCTGTGTCGATTTCAAATTCGTTGTCATTATCATTATACCTGTTTTCTACAGTTACAATGAATTCTACGTCGTCTTTTCTTTTTGCTTCTGGGTCATCATTTTCATCTATATCTTCGTCTTGATCTCCGTCGATTGTGATGTCAACCTGGTCGATTCTAAGTTTAGATTCTGCTTCCATGAAAAGTTCTACAGTTTTTGATAAAGAGTTGTTGCCCTGGTCTGCTGTAAGTGTAATTGCCCCTATTTTTTCTCTTTTTGAGTTTTTGTTTAATGGGACAAATGAATGCACTGTTAATGTGCCAGTAGTGCTTGGGTCTATTGATGAGGGTATATCAAATGTTATGTTAAAGTCAGTTGCGTCATATTTTGTAGATGTTTCTGAAAAACTAGCTTGAATGTTTGTTATGCTTGTAGAATTGTCGCTATTTGTTATTGATAATGATAATTGTGTAAATTCATCTCTTTCCTGGCTGTCGTCGCCAAGTGTTGTAGATGATGGCATTGTCCATGCAGCATTTGCTGCTGATGCCACTGTTATGAGTAGTAAAAGCGCGTAGATAAATATTTCCAAAGCTTTGAACATTTTTCTCATTTAATTTTCCCCCAACAGATAGTGTTATTATTCAGTAGTTACAGAACAGCAGTTTTATTTATAAATATTTATATACTACAGAATATATTAAACGGAAACTATATAAACTTGTAAATTTATAATTTTTACAAAATATTAAAAGTTGTGAAATTGAAAACAAATGAAAGCTTTCGAACAAGAATTCCTAAACTTCCTTGAAGGAATATACAAAAGCCTTGGCTTTGACTCTCTTTCTGCTAAACTATATTCCCAATTATTCATAGAACCAGAAGAAATCGCGATGGAAGACCTCTCAAAAAGAACAGGGTACTCACTAGCATCAATTTCCAACAAGATGAATCTCATGGAAGGCATTGGAGTAGCAAAGAGAATAAAAAAGCCAGGAACAAAAAAAGTATTCTACTACGTTGACAAAGACCTAATCAACATCCAGAAAAACAAAATGAAAATAGTCACAGAAAAAATGATAGATCCAGCCAAAAAAATGCTGCCAAAAATAACAGAGCTCAAAGAAAAAGAAAAACTTGATAAAAGAGAAAAAGAAAAATTAACCATAATTCAAAACTATTACACACAAATGATTAAATTAGAAAAAGCGCTCAAAGCGTTCATAGAAAAATTAGAATGAAACACGCAAAACACATTATAAAACTTGAAAACGTATGGAAGACATACGAAGTTGGCGAAGTCAAAGTCCACGCACTAACAGGACTAACACTTAACGTCCACAAAGGAGAGTTTATTGCAGTAATGGGACCATCAGGCTCAGGAAAGACAACCGCGATGAATATGATTGGCTGCCTTGACGTCCCAAGCAAAGGAAGAATCTATTTGGAAGGAAAAGACATATCAAAACTCCACGAATCAGACCTCGCACAAATCAGAGGGCAAAAAATAGGGTTCATATTTCAAAAATTCAACCTTATACCCACACTATCAGCAAAAGGAAACATAATGCTGCCCATGACATTTCAAGGGAAAAATCAAAAAGAAAAATCACAAAGAGCAGAATACCTCCTTGACCTTGTCGGGCTAAAAGACAGGATGGACCACCTGCCAACAGAACTTTCAGGAGGACAACAGCAAAGAGTAGCAATCGCACGAGCGCTTGCAAACGACCCAGATGTTATTTTAGCTGATGAGCCTACAGGAAACCTTGACACAAAAACAGGCACAACAGTCATGGATTACCTAAAAAAACTCCATGATGTCGAAAAAAAGACTATTGTGCTAGTAACTCACGATCCTAACATTGCCAAAAAGGCAGATAGAATAGAACGCTTAAGAGATGGAAGACTCATAAAAACTGAATAATATCAGTTTTTAGGATACTAGCAATTTTAAATTGCTTCGTATAATTAAAACGAGTTGAGGTGCAAATATGAAACTAAGAACATTAACAATATTGCTGCTGCTTTTAGCAAGCATAACGCTTGTATCAGCTGCAGAACCCCCTATCTTAAAGACAACCCTACTGCGATATGACCCAACACCAGCGCAGCCAGGCGATTATATTACAGCCTATATACAGATTGAAAACACGGGCGGCACCGCCCAAAGAGTAAGGATAGAGTTCAAAGACAGCTACCCTTT